>NZ_JAQMSE010000166.1:0-28880 GCF_028330045.1 Aphanizomenon sp. CS-733/32 | reverse complement strand
GTTTAGTAACGAACCGTTATCAACCGCTCTCTATTAATGGATTAGGGGTATGGCTAGAAGAAGCTGAATTAGGTTTAGGATTATGGGAGGGAGAATATCAAGGACTAACTAGACAGTGGTTACGTTGGTATGATCAAGATAATAATTGGTTGCCTACTCCAGAAGAACGAGAAAAACAACGGGCAGAACAGGAAAAGCAACGGGCAGAACAGGAAAAACAACGGGCAGATTCTGCTGAATTAGAAGTGGCTAAATTACGACAATTGTTATTGGAACAAGGTATCAGCTTACCTAATGAGCAATAAATTTGACAAACTATCCAGTCTGAAGTTTATCCTTTAATCCTGGACATCCTGTTTATGGGATTTTTCCCAAATACAAGACCTGATAGACTGGTTAGCAGTTCATTAAACTGCTAACAAAAGAAGTGATTAGGGGAGGTTAAAGCGATCGCTTCCCTGGGTATGGCAACTGAATATATAATCTGATCATGCCCAGATCCTCACTATTTTGTCAAAAAAATAACCTCTAGTCTAGAGGAGATTCAAAAAATGCTTAATCTCAAAGAGACTGATATTACTCAAACCCGGTTTTATCAAGAGGTGTTAGAAATTGGTGAGAAAAAAGGTTTACAACAAGGAGAAGCAAATATAACTATTCGTTTGCTAAAACGCCGTTGTGGTAATTTAACTGCTATTCAAGAGCAAAAAGTGCGTTTGCGTAGCACTCCGTAGGAATCGCTCTCCATTTCTCAATTAGAATCATTAGGAGAGGCATTATTGGATTTTCAAAATATGGCAGATTTGGAAAATTGGTTACAAGATAATCGCCGTTGATCTTGAAAGCGATCGCTAATTTATAAAATCTCAAATTGGTCCTTGGCGATCGCCATTTAAAGAATATATTTTAAAAATGCAAGCAATAAGATATATAAAACTATACCAACAGGTCAGGCGATCGCTGCCCTTGGAGCAGGCATCGCTACTAAACATATAATGTGTTTATGAAAACAGATAAACTTTTTTACCGACTATTTTTATCTCAACCAGGGAAAATAGAGGATTACAGATTTTAAACGCGAGTGTATTTATATAGTAATCTTTACTGAAGATAATTAAAAATATACTTTTTTTAGAGATGCGATCGCAAAGCGTTGATGCAAGAAGTTCCCTAAGAAAATTGAATTTCTTGATGTTTAATTAATCTTAGGAACGTGGATTTATTAACTTACAATTCTTGATAACGACCGTCCAACCTAATGTTAAATTACATCCATCAAGATTTGCACTTTATTTAATCCTCCTTCCTTAGTGTGAGGAATGAAGTTCGCTCGCTGTAGGCATCGCAAAATTGATTATTAGAAACTCATCAGCAAAAAGTATTGAATAATATGGCAACAATTAACACTGCTTTGACATTAAAAGACTTACCTCCACCACCTGAAGGCAAAACAGGTTGGCCTTGGACTGAATCAAGTCCCCAACTACCTGATAAAATGCCTGATGGATCAGAATGGCCAAAAATTAGTATTGTTACCCCTAATTATAACTATGGGCAATTTATAGAAGAAACTATTCGTTCTGTATTACTTCAAGGTTATCCTAATTTAGAATACATTGTCATTGATGGTAACAGTATAGATGATTCAGTGGAGATTATTAAAAAGTATGAACCTTGGTTGACTTATTGGGTGAGTGAGAAAGATAAAGGACAGGCAAATGCGATTAATAAAGGATTGTATAAATGCACAGGAGAAATATTTAACTGGATTAACTCCGATGATATTTTATCTCCAAACAGTTTAAAATTAGTGTCAGAAGGCATCAAGGATGCTGATGCTTTTGCTGGTGCTGTCCTTAATTTTAATGAAGCCAATCAGGTTATTATCCAAAATCAAAATTTATCGGCTGATAATATGGTGCTGGCTTCAGAAAATATAAGTTTTCATCAACCAGGCTTATGGTTAAGAACGTCATTAGTTGAGCAAGTTGGCTGGCTACAAGAACAATATAATTATTGTTTTGATTGGGATTTATCAATTAAATATCTGTCTTTATTTCCAAATATACATTATACTTCATCTGTTTTAGCTCATTTTAGACTTCATGACGAATCTAAAACAGTAAATGAAAACAGTCGTTTTGACCTCGAAAGAGACAAAGTATTAAATAACTTAATCCAAGAATCTAAATATATTAAACTGCATCATTCTATAATTTTTAGGAACCGCCAGAAAGCCTGGAATAAATATATTACTATAAAACTAAATACACCTAACAAAAAAATACATACATTAATTAATATATTGTTTCGATCATGCCTTGATCCCAAAATTTGCTGGAATAGATTCACTTTGGGTGCAGTTAAGAAAGTTTTATTGTCATAATTAACGGCGAAAATCATAATGAATATTAGTTTAATTATTGTTAATTATCAACAGGGTAAATTTTTAATTCCTTTACTTAAATACTTATGGAACTCTGCAAAAGATTGGTTTCCATATCAAGTTGAGATTTTAGTGATTGATAATCTTTCTTCTGAATCAAAAAATCTTAAACAAAGATTATGGGAAGAAGAACAGAAAATAGATATAAACATAAAAACTACTTATCTATTCTTAGACAAAAATTATGGACCTAGCTATTCAAGAAACAAAGGAGTTGAACAAGCAAATGGAGAATATATTCAATTTATAGATGCAGATGATTGGATAGATTCTATAAAAATAATTACTCAGTATAATTTTGCCATTAAAAATGGTTATCCTAGTTTTCTCACTTCAAAGTGGGCAAAAGTGACAAGGGAATCAACATGGGATAGTAAAAAAGATGTTTCTATTCATCAACCTTATTTTACAAATTTTATGCCAATTTCTCTCATTAGAAATGATGGATTTATACCACTAATGTCTGGATTAATTAAAAGAGAATCTTTTCTCAAAGCTGGGGGATTTAGAGAAGATATGTGGGTAATTGAGGATGTAAGGCTTTTAATTGATTTATATCAAGTAGAACCTAACTTTGCTATTTTCCCCAGTAATAAACCTCTCTTTTTTTATAGAGTGGGTCAGACTCAAAGCTTATCAAGTTCTCGGAAATTAGATTTTTGTAATGCTTGTTATTCCAATGCTGTTTATGTAGAAGAATTAATTAGTCTCGATAGATTAGGTGAATTGGAACTGCAAGTTTTGCTAGAAGTTTACGGACAATTAGCCCGATTTTTCTTTGAACATGATCGCCCTAAATTCTCTGAAGTTCTCGCTAGAATTCACAATATTGATCCGAAATATATTCCTTCTAGTCCGAAAACATTGCAACGGTTATCAAAATGGTTAGGTTATGAACGAGCCGAAGCGATCGCCTTAAAATATCGTCAGATAAAGCACTTTACTCTCAGACAAACCGGACTGTAAAGAGTATTTTTTCGGTTCTTCCGTACCTGTTATGCCAAATATGAGTTTATTTACCCCATAACCCATATAAATAAAGGGTTTCATTGTTTTTGATGCCAAATTTATGTCAAATTCACCGATGAATTAACGTAAAATCCTTACCATATAAGGATTTTAGGGTTTGACAAAATGATTTAGCATAGTAAGTACCGAAGAGCCATTTTTTCTAAAACTAATAAAGTTAAATTATGAATTCCAATTTGCCTACAGAAACTTTACTCGAATGTGTTTGCGGATCGACTAAAATCAAATGGAAAAAACAATACAAAACAAAATGGGGACCTGTAGATATTGCCAGATGTCATAAGTGTGGACTGGTGCGCGATCTTATAAAACATGACTCAAATTCCTTTTATACAGATTCTGTAAATATCTATAAACCCCTAAATGACTCTGAATTTCAGAGTCAAGTTAGTGGGATGATGAGATATGTTAGTTTCTTGGAAAAGCATATTAACCTTAAGGGTAAAGCCCTAGATGTAGGATGCAATGCTGGATATCTAGTTCATGCATTGTCAGAAGCCGGCTGGAAAAGTTCAGGAGTTGAGTTGGTTCCATCTGTTGCCAAATCTGCTGTGTCTCGCGGTTTAAAAGTCTTTAACTGTAAAGTTGACGAACTTCCACCTGAAGAATCTCTATTCGATTTAATCACAACAACACACGTACTTGAACATATTTCTAATCCATCTGAATTTTTAAGGAGTATTTTTAATCATTTAAATCCAAATGGATATTTATTTATTGCTGTCCCAAATTTTAGTAAAATAGCTACATTAGTTTACCGTGAACGCTGGAATAATTTCTTACCAGGTCAGCATATTTGGTATTTTGAACGTCAAACTCTATGCAATCTTTGTAAAACCACTGGTTTTGAATTACTTCAAGATGAAGTGTCCATTAATATGCAAGTTGAAAGTCAAAAAATGTTTGGTTCACTTATCAAAAAATTTCTAATTCTTGGGATGCAACTTACTGGAGATGGAGAAGAATTGGTAGCACTATTTAAGAAGTCCTGAATTCTCCGAAGTTTTCGCTATACTTCACAATATCGATCCAAAATATATTCATTCTAGTGAGAAAGGATTGCAACAGTTATCGAAATGGTTAGGTTATGAACGAGCCGAAGCGATCGCACTGAAATATCGTCAAATAAAGCAATATACCTTGACATACACGCGAGATTAGTTAACTGAATAATTTTCTGTGAACCTAATCAGTATTTAAATTCAAATTCTTTGGGTGAAAATATGAGTTTTTACAAAATCCTAAAACCATTAGGCTTTCATTTCCATAACTTGATATCAAAATCAAAATTCTTTTCGAGAATCTATATAGATTTACTAGGAGATATTTGTCATCTATTACCAAATAATTCCATAAATAAGCGTATTCTAAATAGCATAAACTCAATTCAATGGACTAACTTTCAATTGAAACATAGAACCGTTCAATTGTGTAATAATATAACTTTTCAATTGATTCCTCACTTACATGAATTTGATTCAGAGGCCATAGTTACTAAATATGTTACTTATGAACAAGAAGTTTTTGCTTATTTAGAAAGCAACATATCAGAATATGATTCGGTTATAGAAATAGGTGGAAATGTAGGAATATTTTCTCTTTTCTTTTATGAAACTTTCTTAAAGTATCACAAAAATCCAAGTAAGATATTTGTTTTTGAACCTTCTCAATCAGCTTATTTGAGGTTACTAGAAAACTTACAAATTAATTCAGCTACTCGAATTCAAACTTATAACTGTGCGGTTGGGGATGAAGTTGGATTTTTAGATTTTTTTGAACCACAGGGACATTTAACCAACGGCTCTCTAAATAAAGAATTTGCTCAATTATTTTCTAGTGATATTAGTCATAATAAAGCCTTAGTAATTAATGGCAATTATTTATCTCGTTTAGTTAGTGAAGATGAGCGCATATTGGTAAAAATAGATGTGGAAGGCTCAGAGTTTGAAGTTTTGTCAGGAATGAAAGAATTTATTTTTCTCAAAAAACCAACACTAATAATTGAGGTATTAAGTACATATCAAGATAAATTAAATACGTTAACTTTTTTGCATGAAAATTATTATTTATATAATTTCACAAAAGATGGATTAATTCAACATGATGAATTTGAAGCGACTCAATTTAGAGATTATATTTTATTACCAAAACAAGAAAAGAATTAGATGAAACTGATCCATATTCATTGCTAAAGATTGCATTATGGGAATTATTAGAATATTACTTGCTGTTTCTGTACTTATTGCTCACTCCACTCCTCTATTTGGATTAGAACTAGTTTCTGGGGATATTGCAGTTGAACTATTTTTCATCATTTCTGGGTTTTACATGGCTCTCGTCCTTTCAGAGAAATATACGTTAGAAAAAGATAAACTCTTTTGGCTGAACTTTTATAAAAGTCGTTTTCTTAGACTTTATCCAGTTTTTGTCACACTCTCGGTCTGTGGCTGGATTTATTTTGGGCTTCTAGCACTCTATTTCGGCAAAGTTCCTGCTAATGGATTTTTGGAAATATATGAACGAATGCCTTGGTGGGGAGATGCCTTTGCCATCTTTTCTAATTTGACGATGATTGGTCAAGATATTCCAAGTTTATTCCATATTTCTCCAGATGGAACAATGCACTTGTTTTATAGTCGGATTGCTGGAACTACAGAAGATGGGGCAATTTGGGTTGGACAAGTAAGAAGCATTGGTCAAGCTTGGTCTATTGGAACGGAGATTTGGTTTTATTTATTAGCTCCTTTCTTTGTGGGTCGTTCCAATGTTATAATCGCGGCGATCGCCATAATTAGTCTAAGTCTTAAGATTTTTATGGAGTTTCATCTTCATTACCTCACATACTTTTTCTTTCCTGCACAATTAGTTTTCTTTTTGATAGGTGTTTTAGCTTATAAAATTGGCAAACTTTATTCATTCATTCATCTTAAGACATCAGGATTTATTGGATTAAGTTTATTTTCGCTATCAGTGATAGTCTATCAAATTGTTAACAGCCAATATTATCAAATTTATTTGTTCATTCTTTTGGGATTGTTCATATATCCAATTTTTTGTCTAACAGCCAATTCTCAAACTGATCGCTTTATTGGTGAGTTATCTTACCCAATTTACATGGTACATATGCTGATTATATCAGTAACAAATCCTGTGTTTCACAAGTTATTAGGTTTAAAAGTAGCACCAAGCTGGATATTCCTCACACTTAGTATTATTGCTTCAGTCTTAATTTATTTCTACATTGAAAAGCCTTTTAACCAGTACAGAAAGAGGTTTGCAACACAGGAGAAAGCAATAATAGAAAATAATAAATTTATTTGATATGAAAATTATCCACCTTCCCTTCTGCTTTGATCCAGATCCTATGGGTGGAACAGAAATCTATGTAGAAGCATTAGCAAGAGAACTAGCAAAACAAAATATTACTAATATCATAGCCGCCCCAGCCGCAAAAAACCAATCCTACATCTACAACCAAATCCAAATTAGACGCTTTGCTATCTCCTCACAAGTCAAACATTTAAAAGAAATCTATGGAGAAGGAGATCAACTTGGTGCTATAGAATTTGGTAAAATTCTCGACGAAGAAAACCCCGATTTAATTCATCTCCATGCTTTCACTCGTGGTGTTTCCTTACGCATAGTTAGACTGGCTAAATCAAGGGGAATTCCCGTAATATTCACCTATCACACTCCCACCGTTAGCTGTCAAAGAGGAACATTATTACAGTGGGGAAGTCAAGTATGTAATGGAGAAATAGATTTAAATAAATGTACAGCTTGCACCCTACAAGCATTAGGAATTAATCAAAATATCGCCCAAATTATTACCCATTCACCTTCTATAATTGGCGAAACACTATCTAAAGCTAATCTGAGTGGTGGGATTTGGACCGCATTACAAATGCGGGAATTAGTTAATTGTCGTTCTCAAGCTTTTCAATCCCTCATGGGAGAAGTTGACCATATTATAGCAGTATGTAATTGGGTCAAAGATATTCTCATTATTAATCAAGTCCCTGATGAAAAAATTACAGTCATTCGTCAAGGCTTATGTCAAGACATTCCAGAGAATTTTGTTCAATCTACTAATGATACAAATAATCAACCTTTACGGTTAGTATATTTCGGTCGTCTTGATCCAACTAAAGGAGTTGAAATTCTCATTCAAGCCTTGCTCTCCAAGCCCCAACTTCATGCTAACTTAGACATTTACGGAATTTCGCAATCTACCTCAACTAACTCTTATGAAAAGCAAATTCAAAATTTAGTTCAAAGTGATCCGAGAATTAATTTTCAACCTCCCGTATCTGCTGCACAAGTAGTCCAAACCATGAAAGAATATGACCTACTCGCTGTTCCTTCTCAATGGTTAGAAACTGGACCAATGGTAGTTTTAGAAGCTTTTGCGGCTGGTATTCCTGTTATGGGGTCAAACTTAGGAGGAATTGCTGAATTAGTCCAGGATAAGGTTAACGGTATACTTGTGGAAGCTGATTCTATTAACGCCTGGGCTAATGAATTAGAACAGCTTTGTGAACATAGGGATAATTTTAAACAGCTAAAATCTGGAATTAGTCCCCCGCAGATGATGAAGGTAGTAGCTGAGAAAATGAATGTCCTCTATAGAAATATCTTGTCTTGAAACAATCTACAAATACAACAAAAAAAATGAACTACAGCACTAAATATTATCAAACCTTACTGTCCATTCGTCCGGCTCAACTAGGTAATCTGGTTAAACAGATTTTACAAGTTAAAAGAAAACATATTAAAACTGATTCCGGCTACACATTTTACGCAGATCCAGTTTCCGTATTTGGTTTCACATTATTGTCTGAAGGTATTTATGAATCTCAGATGACAAAATTGCTAGAATCACTTCTACGACCTTCCGATATTTTCGTTGATATTGGCGGAAACGAAGGCTATTTTTCAGTAATTGCTTCATCTTTAGTTCACGATGGCAAAGTTTACTGTATCGAACCTCAGAGCAGATTACAGCCTATTATTTCCGAAAATATCAAGATTAATAATGCTAATAGCGTTAAAGTATGTCGTTTAGCAATCTCAAATCAAGCAGGGGAGGTTGAACTGTTTCTCAGACCTTCTACAAATACAGGAGCAAGTAGTCTATTTCGTCACTGGAAAATTGGTTCTATCAAGGAAACTGTACCTGCTATTACTTTAGATGAATTCTTTCAGCAAAATTCACTAAATCGCGTTCGTTTGTTAAAAATAGATTGTGAAGGTGCAGAATATTTAGTTTTTGGAGGTGCTAAAAGTGTAATTGAACAAAAGTTAATTGAATTTATTGCGTTAGAGTATCATCCAATGATATGTGGGATTGATAAATGCACTGAAATTCATAATCAACTGTGTAGCTCTGGGTATATTCTGACTAAAGTAAATGATCAATTTATATATCATTTGCAAGGAGGAGAAATGGAAATACAATCATTAGGTGAGTTAACTGTTAACTGTAACTGGGATAGTTAATAACCTTTCAAAAAAAAATATACTGTGCAACGGTTAAAACTTATGATGCAAAAAAAATCAAATCTATAATCAAAACAAAACTTATTTCTAGTGGATTATATGAAAAGTTTGAATTAATAATGATTAAATCAAAAAATCGCATCTTATATATCCAATACACAAACCCCGCAGGTTATCCCCCTTTAGAACATAGTTCTCGGATTTTAGCTCAAGCCGATTGGCAAGTGTTATTTTTAGGTACAGGAGCATCAGGAGCAGACGCTTTAAGGTTTCTACCTCATCCCCATATTACTGTCTATCAAATACCCTTTTGTCATCCTGGCTGGCGACAAAAGTTACATTACATGAGATATTGTCTTTGGGTATTGATATGGGTGTTACGTTGGCGACCTCAATGGGTATATGCTTCGGATTTATTAGTTTGTCCGATAGCTTTAATATTAACTTTTTTCCCCCAGATGAAAGTTATTTATCACGAACATGATTCACCGATAAATATCTCTAAGAGTTTTTTTGAAAACTTCGTATTACAAACAAGAAAATGGCTTGCACAACGTTCAAATATGTGTGTTTTGCCAAATTTACAGCGAACTAGATGGTTTGCCGAAAATATTGGCAAAGAAAACAATACAGTATGTGTTTGGAATTGTCCCCGTCAAGATGAAGTAATACAACAGCTTAATCGTAGTAACGAAAATTTGTTAACTCTTTATTATCATGGAAATATCAGTCCAAATTTATTGCCTTTAAGCATTATTAAAGCAGTGAAAATCGTTCTTGGAGAAAAAATAGAATGCAAAATCAAATTACGATTTGTAGGTTATGAAACTTTAGGTAACATTGGTTATTTTGCTCGAATTAAGGAGTTAGCAGCAAAATTTGGAATTCAAGAACAATATATAGAGTGTATATCTGGCGTACCAAGGAGTAAACTTTTAGCTTTAGCTAAAGATTGTGACATCGGACTAGCTCTCATGCCCATAAACAGCAGTAACTTTAATCTTAAATATTTGACAGGTGCTTCCAATAAACCGTTTGATTATCTAGCTTGTGGTTTACCCTTAGTAGTGTCTGATTTACCAGACTGGAAACAAATGTATGTTGAACCCGGTTATGGATTAGCCTGTAATCCTGAAGATGCTAATAGCATTGCTGATGTTATCCGCTGGTATTTGGAACATCCTTTAGAAATGAAGTCAATGGGGGAAAAAGGTAGACAAAGGATTTTAAATGAGTGGAACTATGAAACTCAGTTTGAAGTGGTTAAAAATCAAATGAATTAAGTTCTAATAGAAACTAGTTTTATTTCTTGATCAAAGTTCGGTTGAATTACTTTACTTAATGAGATTGAATATTATGGTGACATTAAATGAACAAATATGCCCATCTTGCGGGGGACAAAGCTCTGCAATTGGTATATCTTTTGATGAAGATGTGCTTCATTGTCAGGATTCTGATTTATGCTTTCTAAAAAAATCGGTACGCCCTAATTCTGCTAATGATAATGGCTGGTATTCGGAGTTAAGAGATTGTTCTCAAAATGCAGCCAATAATTTGGTTGCTGAAATGCAGGATTCCTATTTACGTCAACTCTCTACTTTAGAAAAAGTATCTCATGGGAGAAATATTTTAGATGTTGGTTGTGGAATTGGCATTTTTCTGGCAGTTGCTAAATCTAGGCATTGGAACGTCTTCGGTGTAGAATCAAGTGAACATGGAACTTATTTTGCTAATAAGCACTTTGACATTCAGTATCACTCATCTATAGATGAATTTCCTAGTAATACCTTTGATATCGTCAGAATATCCCATGTTCTTGAGCATATACCAGAACCTAGAGATTTTCTAGACCAATTACATCGAGTTCTAAAACCATCAGGAATTTTAGTTGTTATAGTTCCTAATCGTGAGCCATTATGTGCAATGCTTGTTAATAGATATCGTCAGTTATTTTCAAAGAAACCCAAACTTGCTGGAGCAATTTATCCAGATATGCATGTTCTTGGTTTTTCTACAAAATCTTTAAATAAATTAGTCAATTCCATAAAATTTAATACTGTAAGTTGCTTCACAGTATCAATGGGAAATAAGACTTATTACCCATTATTTTATGATGGACTTCTGAGCAAAACAAAAATAACAAACATTAAATTTAAAACTTTTTTCAAATATTATTTGCCAATGATAATTGATAACTTAGGTAATCCATTTTCCAAAGGACAATGGATAGTAGGTTATTTTGCAAAGAAAGAATAATTGAATAATTTGGAGTTAAACATGGAAATTAGAAATCAGTATAGAGAAAATCCGGTTTTTTCTATTTGTATTCCTCAATATAATCGCACATCATTTTTGATTGAAGCCTGTAAAGTTCTAGCACAGCAGACATTCAAGAATTTTGAAGTGTGTATTTCCGATGATCAATCTAATGATGGTCGTGAGCAGGAATTAATTGCATACTTACAAAATTCAGGCTTATCTTTCATTTACAAAAGACAGGAAAAAAATCTGAGATATGATGGCAATATCCGTAGTAGTATTGCTTTAGCCCAAGGTAGATACTGCTTTCTACATGGTAATGATGATTGTCTAGCTTCATCTACTACTCTGGAAGAAATATATCAAGAAATACAAAAGTATGATTCACCGGGAGTCATTATTACTAACTATGAAGACTGGAAAACTGGAGAAAAGAATCAACGTCTTCGTCAATCACAATTGTTTGATTCTGGAGTAGAAACCGCCGCCACTCACTTTAGAAATGTTGCTTTTGTGACGGGTGTAATTATTGATAGAGTCAAAGCACAGGACTGTTATACAGATAAGTGGGATGGTTCAGAGATGTACCAAATGTATGTAGTTTCTAAAATTATAGCCAGTGGTTCTTCTCTCTTAGAACTGAAAATGTCAGCAGTGAAAAAGGATATTTATATCCCCGGTGAAAGTGTTGATAGTTATGCTAAAATACCCGTATTGAATCCTTGCCCAATAGTCGAGAGAAAATTACCAATGGTGTTAATTGGCCAAGTGGTAGCAGATGCAATTTCTCCCTATTTAAATAAATCTAACCGCGATAGAATCATAGAATCAATTTTTCTGCAATTATATCTATTTACCTACCCCTTTTGGATAATTGAATATCGTCGTGTTCAGTCCTGGAACTATTCCCTGGGTATCTGTCTTGGTATTCATCCTAAAAATACATTTCTGAAAATAGAACTGGGATGGTTGAGAATAATTAAACTTTACTGTCTATACATTATTGTTTGTGTAATTGGCTTGATTTTGCCAATTAAACTATTTGATCAATTACGAGGAATATTATTTTCATTGTCCAAATCTATGTTTTCGAGTAAACAAGTTGCTCCATTAAGCTCAAGCAATGCAGAAGTGTTGAATGTTAAGAAAAGATTCAAAAAAGTGCCATGATTTGATACAATCTAAGAAAATATATAACCGAAAGAATATCAAATTATGCACTTAAACAATTTTCCAGAAGTAATCAGAAAAATATTGAAACCATTGCCTAGAAAAGATTATCCAGTTCTAGACACACGTTCATTTGTCTCGGTGTGGTTAGAGTATGTTATGGATAAAAGTATAGTGAGCATGAGAGACTTATTTAAGAGATTAAATAATCAAGGAATAGACTTGAAAATATCAAACTTTTCCAAGGCAAGTAAACATAGAGATACTCAAGTATTTTTGGAGATCATAAATAAATTAAACAATCAATTAAGAAATAAAAAGGGAAAGGGAGAAAGCCAGGCATTATTTCCTATAGATTCAACAATTATTACATTAACAAGTAAATTACTATGGGGTCAAGGATATCACCAGGTAAAACTATTTTGTGGGTTAGATAGTCTCACCTCAGAAGTTGGTGGAATGGTGATTCATTTTGGACAAGGACATGATTATAAATATGGACAAGAAACGGTGGAAGCAATCCCCTCGAAAGGAGTAGGGATAATGGATAGAGGATTTGCATCCTCTGAAAGAATATCTGAATTAAAGGAACAAAAAAATAAAGCTTTTGTCTTAAGAATTAAAAATAATGTCACTTTAGAAATGCTAGAAAATGGTAATTGTAAAGTCGGTAAAGATGACAGAGAAGTAGAAATTAGAGTAGTAGCATTTTGTGATATAGAAACCAAGAGTGAATTTCGTTTAGCAACAAACTTATTAAATGAAGGAGAAGAGCAAGTTAGTAATCAAGAAATTATGGAAATTTATATACAAAGATGGCAAATTGAATTGCTATGGAAGTTCTTAAAAATGCACCTAAAGTTAGACAGACTTATGACAAAGAATGAGAATGGAATTAGAATTCAAATAATGTGCTGTTTAATCGCTTATTTGATATTGCAACTAATAGAAATACCTACAGAATTTGGCAAAACTTTATTAGATAAACTTCGATATCTTCAGGCGTATATGTGTCAAGAAATAAGTTATGTTCATTGGTTTAAAAAACTTATTTGGATAAAATGAAAAGGGTACTTTTAGGCTAGGTTTATCTTATTATGTAAAGTTTTGTTACGCCATTCAACATTTCTGATTTACATCAAGAAGGAACATATTCAACAGATCGAAATTTTTTAGAGAAATTTTTTAATTTGATTCAAGACTATCCACACCAACATAAATATATGTATGATTCTTTATCTTTAAAAAAAATTATATCTGATGCTGGGTTTATTGATATTTGTGATTCTTCTTATGCAGTGAGTTCATATATTCCAGAAATTCATGAAGTAGAGTTTACAAAAGAAGGTGTCCCTTCAGTATATATTGAAGCAATAAAACCGATTAACTAAATCTTATTTGTTTATTCCTAATATGGGCTTAATTTTAGTTGGTGGTTCTGGAGGAACTAATATCGGTGATGCTTTCCTAAAAGCAGCCCTGAAATTAAGTCTACATCCTGTTTTATACCATAATCTTCTGGCCTATCAAGCCCCTAAATGGCTAAAAACCATTAATTGGCATCTGCGAGGTAAATATCCATCAAATTTGAATACATTTAGCCAAGATGTAGTTAAACAATGTGTTAACATACAACCCCAATGGCTATTAACCACAGGAATAGCTGCTATTAACAATTTAGCCCTACAACAGATTGGTGAAGTGGGAATTAAAAGGTTAAATTTTCTCACCGATGATCCTTTTAACCCTGCTCACTATGCACCCTGGTTCTTGAAAGCCTTACCCCATTACGACATTGTTTTTTCTCCCCGCCGTGCCAATATAGAAGACTTACTCGACGCAGGTTGTTCCCAAGTAGAATATTTGCCCTTCGGTTACGATGATGACTTATTCTATCCCGAAGATATATCTAACCTCAACCCAGATGCAACCGTTCCTGATATGATCTTTGCTGGGGGAGCAGACCGCGATCGCCTTCCCTATATGAATGCTTTAATCCAATCGGGCATCAATTTAGCCCTATATGGTAGTTATTGGGAAAAATACCCAGAAACTAAGGCTCATACTCAAGGTCAAGCCGATGTTTCCACTCTCAGATTAGCCATTGGTCGTGCTAAAATTTCCCTATGTTTAGTCAGAAAAGCAAATCGTGATGGTAACTGTATGAGAACCTTTGAAGTCCCGGCCATTGGTTCATGTATGTTAACTGAAGATACTCAAGAACATCGGGAAATTTTTGGTCAAGAAGGTGAAGCGGTTGTTTACTTTAATACCATCCCAGAAATGCTAGAAAAAACCCATTGGCTGCTCAATCACGACGACGAACGCCAACGGTTAGCCAAAAATGCCCATTTACTAATTACTCAAGGACATCATACTTATAGCGATCGCCTAAAAACCATGCTGTCTATTTAAGACAGAGAAAATTTCACTCAATATTAACAAATAGGCCTCAAGTAATGTTCAAAGAACAAATAATCGAAAAAATAAAAAATAAAAAAGCTGTAATTGGAGTAATAGGCTTAGGCTATGTGGGCTTACCATTAAGCTTGCGTTTTGTAGAAATGGGGTTTAAGGTTTTAGGTTTTGATATTGATCTCCGTAAAGTCCAAAAACTTAATCGTGGAGAAACCTATATAAAACATATTTCACAGGAGACAGTATACACAGCATGGAAAACAGGTAGATTTACAGCAACAAACCAATTTGAGCAAGTAAATGAAACTGATGCTTTAATTATATGCTTGCCAACCCCTTTAGGTAAACATCAAGAACCTGATCTATCATTTATTCACTCTACCATACAATCATTACTTCCATATTTACGACAGGGACAAATAATTAGCTTAGAAAGTACCACATATCCAGGAACCACAGAAGAAGAAATCAAACCTAAAATAGAAAGTAAAGGATTTAAAATCGGAGAAGATATATTCTTGGTTTATTCTCCTGAAAGAGAAGACCCAGGAAACGAAAATTTTTCAACCAAAAATATACCTAAAATTGTAGGGGGTACAACTAAATCATGTCTTGAAGTTGGCATAATTTTGTACAGTATGATTGTGGAACAAATTGTACCTGTTAGTTCTACACAAACAGCCGAAATGGTCAAAATTTTGGAAAATATTTACCGAGCAGTTAATATTGGATTGATTAATGAATTAAAAATACTGGCAATTCAAATGGGAATAGATATTTGGGAAGTCATTGAAGCAGCTAAGACTAAACCATTTGGCTTTATGCCTTTTTATCCAGGACCTGGACTAGGAGGCCATTGTATTCCTATTGATCCATTTTATTTAACTTGGAAGGCTCGTGAGTACGACTTACATACTCGGTTTATTGAATTAGCTGGAGAAATTAATACGATGATGCCTTATTGGGTTGTAAGTCAAGTCATGGATGCTCTTAATAATCACGGAAAAGCATTAAAAAAAGCGAAGATTTTAGTATTAGGAATAAGTTATAAAAAAAATATTGATGATACTAGAGAATCTCCCTCAGTTGAACTAATTAAATTTCTGATAGAAAAAGGCGGGGATGTTTTTTATTCTGATCCATATGTGCCAATATTTCCTGAAATGAGAAAATATAAGTATAATTTACAATCAATTGATATCAATCCAGAGTCTTTATCTCAAATGGATTGTGTTATTATATCTAGCGATCATGATGTTTTTGATTATACTATGATCCAGAATAATAGTAAATTAATTATTGATACGAGAGGAAGATATAGGGAAAAGTTAAATAATGTAATCAAAGCATAAGTATGAAACTTGCTACAATCATTAATACCGTGTAACCTAATGTGAATACCATTTTTAAGCCTTGTAATTAATCAAATTTTCCTAGTTTTTACTAGTAATCTTATTTACGTCTCAGTGTACCAGAAAATCGGGATCGCCGTTTAAATACCGGATTCCCAATCTTTTTATAAACATAATCTATTTATGATACCACTAAAAATAGCCGTTGTTGTCCATGGTCGCTTTCATGCCTTTGATTTAGTACGAGAACTAATAAAGCAAGGGCATGAAGTAACTTTATTGACTAATTATCCTAAATATATTGTCGAAAAATTTGGTATTCCTCAAGCTCATGTTCGTAGTTTTTTATTACATGGTATTTGTAGCCGAATCTTTCACAAATTAAATCAGTTCTTACCTATCCCTAGTTTTGAACCCTTATTTTCCTCCTTATTTTCTAAATGGGCTGCTAGAAATATATCGAACTCAGGTGATTATCATGTTATTCATTGCTTTAGCGGTATTGCCGAAGAATTATTTCAATCCATACCATCTAGCGGTAAAACTTTAAAAACTTTAGTTAGAGGTTCTGCTCATATTAGAACTCAAAAACAACTATTAGTAGCAGAAGAAACCCGTGTAAATTTATTAGTAAAATCACCTATAAAAATAGATCAACCTGATGATTGGATTATAGCCAGAGAAGAAAGGGAATATCAATTAGCAAATTTAGTTATTGTGCTTTCATCTTTTGCTTATCAATCTTTTATTCAGCAAGGTATTGACCCAAAAAAATTAAGACTCCTTCCCCTTGGCGCTCAGTTGAGCCTGTTTCGTCTCCAGGAAAATATAATTGTAGCTCGGTGTCAAAGAATTTTATCTGGAGAACCATTAAAAGTGTTAATGGTTGGTAATTTTTCTTTACAAAAAGGTGTGATTGATTTTGTGGAAATTGCTAAAAATGCTGGTTCTGATTTCCAATTTACATTTGTTGGTGCAATAGGAGATGATGCAAATTTTTTATATAAAACCAATAATCAATATATTGAATTTATTCCTAAACAACCGCAGTTAGAACTGCCTCCATACTATGGAGCAGCAGATATATTCATATTTACTACCATACAAGATGGTTATGCGGTAGTGCTATCCCAAGCACAAGCAGCAGGTTTGCCGATTTTAGCCACAACCAACTGTTCAGCCCCGGATATCATAGTAGAAAATGAAACTGGCTGGGTGTTACCCATTCGCAGTCCAGATGCTTTTATAGACAGGCTAAAATGGTGTCACGAACATCGCCCAGAACTAGCACAAATGGTTAATGAAATATATAACGACTTTCAACCTAGAGACTGGAGTAATGTTGCTAAAGATTTCACTATAATTGCTAGAGATTGTTTACACCAAGGACAAAAGTAACTTCATGGAAAATCGCTCTGAGTTAATTATCTGGTTGGTGATTTGGGTAGCAATATGTGCCTCCGTAGTCCGCGACCAGTGGAGTCGGAAAGTTCCTAGCGTTGGTTTACCCCTTGCTTACCTATTATCCCTGTCAATGATTCATTTTTTCGGGGGACTTATTTACGCTTTACCTTGGTATAACGCCAAAAGTGCATACTTGCTGCACTCAGGGGCTTCCTATGCTCAAGTTTCCGCCGGTTTCATCGAAAGCGTTTATGGTGTCATGGGTTTTGGTTTAGGTAGCACCATCTTAGCTTACTGGATACTACGCACATTTCAACCAAGTTGGCTCAGACAAGTTCCCCAAAACCCTGATTTGCAATTACCCAAACAGTTGCTACAAGTGGCGTTCTTTTTCATGCTGATTATCGCTCCTACTATTGGTCGTTTCCCCGGTTTTCAGGGTTTTAGTACATCGGGGGTCTACCTATTTGTTGTATCATTATGTTTGGCTTGTTGGAAATCATGGTATGAGCAAGATAAAAAAGCTTTTTTCTTTTGGCTGGCTGCCAGTTGTAGTATACCCCTAATTACCATTAACCTCCTCGGTTTTATTGGTTATGGTGCTGCGGCTACCCTAGTTATCCTCATTTTTATATCCACTTTTTATCGTCCCCGTTGGCATATTTTAATCACCGGATTTTTGGTGTTCGCTTTAGGACTATCTGTATTTGTTACCTACCTCAGAGATAGAGGAGAAATTAGAGCCACAGTATGGGGAGGACAGGGTTTAGAAGCAAAATATGAACGCATGGTCAATACCTTTAGCACCTTTGAAATCATTGATTTGACTAACCAATTACACTTAGAAGCCATTGACCAAAGGCTAAATCAAAATGGACTTGTTGGCAAATCTATTGAGTACATTAATAGTGGACAAGCAAGTTATGCTTTAGGTGCAACGTTATTAGAAGCAATGACTGCGCCTATTCCTCGAATTCTATGGCCTAACAAACCTAGCTTTGGTGGCAGCGGGAACAGTAGTGGAAAGATTGTTACTTTATATACAGGACAAAACTTTGGGGCTGGTACTAGTGTGGGTGTAGGGCAAGTTTTAGAATTCTATCTCAATTTCGGGTCTATAGGGGTTTTTATCGGTTTTATGGTTTTTGGGGTAATGATCAGAATTGTTGATGTCACGGCAGCTTATAAATTATTATCTGGCAATTGGTTAGGGTTTGCTTCTTGGTTTTTACCGGGGTTGTCCATGCTTCAGCCTGGGGGTGCATTAACAGAAGTTACAGCTTCTTTTGCGGCTTCAGCAGTGTTAATGCTTCTCATTAGAAGATTTATCCTGACAAAATCTTCAAAGTTAAAATTGCGGCAACTTAATAATGAACATCAATGAAAAATCAATGTTGCCTAAAACTAAAACATCGTTTCCACCTCTGGTTTCCCAACTTATTTGAATTTACAGGTGGAATCCAAACCTACTCGGCTTTTTTCCGCCAAGCTATCCAAAACATCTCCCCTAATTCTGACTATCGGGTATTTATTAAGCATGATAAAAAACCTGCTCCTGATTTTACCACTGTAGCCTCAACTAAATTCCATTGCACCGGAACAATTCCATTATCACTGAGAACTCCTGCTTTTGCGGCTGAACTATTTGGACGGGGAATTTTACAAAGTCCTGATTTAATCATCTCTACTCACTTGAATTTTACCCCAGTAGCTAATCAATTAAAACAACTTCGGGGCATTCCTTATTGGACAATTGCTCATGGTGTAGATGCTTGGAACATTGACAACCCTAAATTACAACAGGCATTACATCATGCTGATCGCATTTTAGCAGTTAGTGGCTATACCCGCGATCGCCTCCTGAAAGAACAAAACCTTAACCCTGAAAAAGTCTCCATACTCTACAACACATTTGATAGTTCTAAATTTAAACCCGCACCAAAACCGACCTATTTATTAGACCGATATCAACTTAAACCAGAACAACCAATAATTTTAACAGTAAGTAGATTATCAGCATCAGAACAGTATAAAGGCTATGACCAAATCATCCGCGCCATACCAAAAATTCGTGACCTAATTCCCGATGTTCATTATATCATTGTGGGTAAAGGAGATGATAAATCGAGAATTAACCAATTAATTACCGAATTAAAATTAGAAAACTGCGTTACCTTAGCTGGTTTTGTTCCCGACGCTGAACTTTGTGATTACTACAATCTTTGTGATCTTTTTGCCATGCCCAGTAAAGGCGAAGGTTTTGGTATAGTTTATTTAGAAGCCTTAGCCTGTGGTAAACCCGTACTCGGTAGTAATCAAGACGCGGCAGTTGATGCGCTTTGTCATGGTAAACTAGGGGCATTGGTAAATCCTGATGATGTGGATGAAATTGCTCAAACTATTATTCAAATTTTACAAAGTACATATCCTAATACTTTAATGTATCAACCCGAATCCTTGCGTCAACAGGTTATTGATACTTTTGGTTTTGAGGAGTTTCAGAAAACTTTGGCTGGATATTTGCACCGATTATGAAACCAGATCATACAATCAGGAAGCCAGGGAATAAGTTTCCCCGCTAATAGCTCAAGTTCGACTTAAACGACTAATTTTGATGAAGTTGATATATACGTAAACAATAGGGTTTTTATGAAAATAATTGATGATTGGTATTTAGAAAACTTGGTTTGTCCTCAAGATAAAACAGCACTCAATTTAGTAGATAATAATCTAGTTTCACAATCAGGTAATAGCTATTCAATAGTTAACGGTATTCCTATAATGCTTTTGAATAATGTCAAACAAACTATTGAACTAGCTAATAACTCTCTTACTGATTCTAAGGTTATAAATGATAGTGATCCTTACTTTATTAATACTCTTGGCATCACTGAAGATGAAAAACAACAGTTAAGAAAATATGTATGCACACAAGAAATCATCAATTTTTCCGTCGACCCTATAGTTCAATTCCTGGTAGGAGCTACTAATGGAATACTATATAGTGAAAATATAGCTAACTTAAGCAGACTACCAATACCTGAGATAAAACTACCACCAGGAAATGGAAAACAGTTGTTAGATATTGGTTGTGGCTGGGGAAGATGGTGTATTGCTGGTACTTATAAAAAGTATAGATGTGTTGGGATAGATCCATCATTGGGTGCGGTATTAGCAGGAAGAAGAATTGCTGATAAATTGGGACTCGATATCAAATTTGTAGTTGGAGATGCAAGATATTTACCTTTTAACTCCTCTCAATTCGATCAAGTATTTTCCTATAGTGTGATACAACACTTCAGTAAATCAGATGCAAAATCAACTTTTCAAGAAATTGCTAGAATTTTAAAGCCTAATGCCACCAGTTTGATTCAAATGCCTAATAGTTGGGGTATAAGGTCTTTGCAGCATCTAATCAAACGAGGATTTAGCGAAGGTAAAAACTTTGATGTAAGATACTGGGGAATTCAGGAGTTATTAACTTGCTTTACCAAGGAAATTGGTGATTCAACAGTCTCAATAGATGGATTTTTTGGTTTAGGTATCCAAAAGTCAGATATTGATTTATTGCCTTTAAAATATAAATTAGTAGTTAGAGCATCTGAAAGCTTAAAGATCCTCAGTTTACTTATCCCTTTCCTAAAATATGTTGCTGATAGTGTCTACATAAAATCCACTAAAAGTATCTAGGATATAGGTAATTTATCCTCTATCTAAAATACCTGTTAATTTAAATCAAAACTAATTACTGATATGTGTGGTATTGCCGGAATTATTGGATTTAATGACTATGAGAATCAGTTAGAGACAAAAATCAAAAAAATGCAAACTGCATTGCAACATCGTGGTCCCGATGATGCAGGCATTTATATTTCAACTGATAAACAAACAGCTTTAGCCCATACTCGACTTTCTATTCTTGATCTTAGTCCCGCCGGTTATCAACCTATGTCTACCAGTGACGGGAGATATTCAATTACCTTCAACGGAGAAATATATAACTTTCAACAACTACGAGAAAATCTTATTTCTCAAGGTGAAAAATTTTATTCCCAAACAGATACAGAAGTAATACTCAAACTTTATCAAAGAATCGGTTCTGATTGTGTCCAGCATTTACGAGGAATGTTTGCTTTTGCGATTTGGGATGATTGGGAAAAGACTTGTTTTTTGGCTCGTGATCATTTAGGAATTAAACCACTTTACTATTACCAATTAGGTAAAACTTTAGTATTTGCTTCCGAACTCAGAGCAGTTTTAGCATCTGGTTTACCTGCTATTAATATGAGCGTGGAAGGATTATATGGTTATTTAACAACTGGTTCAGTTCCCGAACCATACACCCTAATCGCTGATATTCATTGTTTACCCGCTGGTAATTGGCTATGTTGGGAGAATGGAAATAATACCAAAAAACAATATTGGCAAATAAATTTTACTCCTGAAGAAATTTATCCTTCAGAAGCTCAACAAATAGTCCATACAGCTTTATTGGATTCTATTAAACATCATTTTATTAGTGATGTACCAGTAGGAATTTTCCTCAGTGGTGGTATTGACTCTACAACTATTCTCGCTTTAGCAACCCAAACCCAACAATCACAATTATCTACCTATTCGATAGGCTTTGCAGAATCAGAATACAATGAAGGAGAATTAGCTGCAAAAATTGCTAATCATTTTGGCGCAAAACATACAGAATACCAAGTTACATCTTCCTTTGCTAAGAGAATATTACCAGACTTTCTCAAAGCAGTTGACCAACCCAGTATTGATGGCTTTAATACATTTTGTGTATCTAAAGTTGCCCATGATCATGGCATGAAAGTAGTATTATCTGGTTTAGGTGGAGATGAAATATTTGGTGGCTATAAATCATTTCAAAAAGTTCCTCAAATGGTAGAATTGGGTAAAAAATTACATATCTTACCTTTGATTAGTCAGGGTTTAGGTACTGGTTTAGCCCATTGGGGAAATTCACCAAAAATCAAGCGTTTAGGAGATTTTATCAGGCAACCTCCCAGTTTTCCATCTGCTTATCGTAGTTTTCGAGGAATTTTCTCCCATACAGAATCTTGTCAAATTATCAAACAATTAACCAATACAAATATTAGTTATCAATTAGCAGTAGATAGTAATCACCCTACTCCTGAAGATACAGTAAGTTATTTAGAACTAACAGGCTATATGCGTAATCAATTACTGCGAGATAGTGATATCATGAGCATGAACTGGGGTTTAGAATTGCGTGTTCCTTTTGTGGATAAAACCTTATTAGAAACGGTTGCACCTATTCCTAGTAATATTCGTTTAGCCTGTAGTAAAAAACTTTTAACACAAGCAATTACGGAAATACCTGATTGGGTGGTAAGTCGTCCTAAAAAGGGTTTTTATTTTCCTTTTGAAAGTTGGATGGGTGGCGAATTTGGTGATTATTTTCAAGACTCCAATACACCTTTCAATATACCACTTAAACCTTGGTATCGTCGTTGGAGTTTAGCAATATTAAAATATTGGTTGGATCGCACAATAAAATGAAGTTTACATGACAGCAGTTGCTGTTATTATAAGTAGAACGGCTTGAATAATTCAAAGTTTGTAGTGAGGAATTTATTCCTCATTTGAGGGCTGAAGCCCTCACTACGAAATCATCTCCAGATTTTTTACATTACTTAATCTACTTTGATTTATTTCGGACTTACGCACAAGTCACGGAATAATGAACCACGAAGGAACGAAGAGAACGAAGAAAAGAGGGTTTGAGAGATATTTTGCGTAAGTTCTGTTATTTTCGTCTACTTACTTAAAAGTAAGGGTTGCTTCTACCAAAAGGATTATGTTATCAGAGATGAAAGTAGCTATTATGTTAATTAACTGGAATGGTAGTCAAGATACTCTAGAATGTCTTGATTCTCTGGAAAATATTGAGTATCCTCATGATAAAATATCTATCTGGATTGCTGATAATAATTCAAATGATGACTCCTTAAATTATCTCTGTCCGCAAGTTGCTAAAATGCAAGCAGGACTATGGCAAAGTGTTAAGTTGCTTAAACTAGATAAAAATTATGGTTCACCGGGAGCATATAACAGGATTTACAGTCATATTCCTCAAGACACAGATATTTTAATTAGGTTAGATAATGATGTAATCATCAATCCGAAATCTGTTTTGCAAGTTTGTGAAAGATTTAATCAATTTCCTGATATGGCAATCTTGGGAGTACAATCATTTCTTTATCGTTCACCTACTGTTAAGTGCAGCGGAGCATGGTACGTTAATTGGTCATTAAATACCCAGTATGTTACTCGTCCTGAGCAAATGATGGAATGTGATTCTATTGTTGGTAATTTCATGGCAATTCGCAACAGTACAATCCAACAATTAAAATATTTATTTGATGAAAGGTTATTTATTACATTCGATGATTGTGAACTCTGCCTTAGGATTAATAAATATCTCAAGCAAAAAATTTTTTTTGATCCTGATATTATTTGCTATCATAAATCTCAATCTTCAACCTCCAAGGTCAAAGATTTTGTTAGTTACTGTTGCCACAGAAATGGTATTTTGATTTTTAAACAGTATGCACCGAGAGATATACGCTTATTACTAGGAATGTTGGTAACTTTGCTGAGATTAATTAAAGCAATGTTACTAGCAGATGAAGTTAAATTATCTGGTTATTTAGATGGAATACTTTCCCGATGTAATAATGAATATCAATGGCAAAAAATAGTTGACGAGGAATGGACTTAGTTAAAGTTTATATTATCATTCCAGTACATAACCGCAAAGCTATTACTCTTAAATGTCTCGATAATTTGCAAAGTTTGAGCATTTTGGAGAAATACAAGATTATAGTTGTTGATGACGGTTCTCAGGATGGAACTGCAACTGCTATCAGTAGTCTTTATCCAAACATTACTATTTTAACAGGAGATGGTAATCTTTGGTGGACTGGAGCAATTAAATTAGGTATGGAATATGCGTATAGGCATGGTGCAGATTATTTTATCTGGCTGAATGATGATACTTTTCCTTTATCAGGTACGATGGAAAGTTTAATTAACATTTGTCAATCATCTTCCCGAATGATTGTTTCTGCTCAGTGTTATACCACCTCTGATTTGACTGTCCCTAGTTATGGTGCCTTTAAAAAAGTAAATGGTAATTTTGTTTTTTATTATACAAATACAAATGAAATTATAGTAAGTGATGCGCTGTCAGGTAATTTAGTTTGCTTACCCCGTTCCGTAATTGAGGATATAGGTTATCCACTTGCTGATCAATTTCCTCAGTATGGAGATATACCTTATACATATAAAGCCAAAAAATGGGGTTATAATCTTCAAACTTATGGAGCTTATAAAGCTATATGTATGCCAGATACACAACAATCTTGGTTACTGGGAGAAGATTCGATATGGTCAATTTGGCAGAGTTTCTCCTCTCCTAAGTCCTATTTCTATTTTAAGTTTCGGTGGTATTGGTGCATGAACTTTTATGGATGGTTTGGTGTATTCATTTTTATTCGTCCCTATTGGCAACTGTTACGAGTTGGAATTATACGTTGGTTACTCCCCAGGTCTTTTTTAATTTATCTCAAAACAAATTTGAAAACCTAATAAAGCTGAAAATTTCCATTGTCGTTGATGGCAAATGGCACAGTTTTGATTTACTCTGGGAATTTCACTTCCAAGGAAATCTACATCATTTAATTTAAAATATTGGTTGCAGCGCACAATAAGATGAAAGTTATTCATGTTATTCCTTCTATTAGTCCAGTACGGGGTGGTCCGAGTCAAGCAATTTTAGAAATGGTCAAAGCTTTAAGAAAAAATGACGTTGATGCAGCAATTATTACTACTAATGATAATGGAGAAGATATATTAGACGTACCTTTAGGAAAATTTATAGATTATCAAGAAGTTCCTGTCCAGTTTTTTTCCCGCTTTTCCCCTCCTGTACATTCTCTGAGGGAATTTGCGTTCTCTCCAGATTTTACTATTTGGCTATGGCAGCATATTCACAATTATGATTTGTTACATATTCATGCTATATTTTCTTATACTCCTACAATAGCAATGGCGATCGCCCGCTGTCAAAAAATTCCCTATATTGTTCGTCCTCTAGGACAATTATGTACATGGTCTTTACAGCAAAGTGCTAGAAAAAAGCAAATCTATCTGAAAATTATCGAAAAAGCTAATCTTAATCACAGTCAATCAATTCATTTTACCTCTGTTGCAGAACAACAAGAAGCTGCCCTATTAAATTTAACCTCCCCAAATTTTATCATCCCCCACGGACTTGCGATTCCCGATACAATTCCTCATGCTTATCAACGTCTACGACAACATTTTAATTTACCCATAGATGAACCAATTATCTTATTTTTATCTCGCTTACATCCTAAAAAAGGTTTAGATTACCTAATTCCAGCATTAGGTAAATTATCTGATTACCGCTTCACATTTATTGTCGCAGGTAGTGGCGATCCAGATTATGAAATTGAGGTCAAAACTTTAGTAAAAACTCATGGAATTGAACAGAAAACACATTTTGCCGGATTTGTCAAGGGTGAAATCAAGGATTTATTAATACAAGGAGCAGATATATTTGCCCTAACTTCCCATTCCGAAAACTTTGGTATATCAGTTCTAGAATCCCTAGCTGCGGGTACTCCAGTTATAATTACCCCTGGTGTAGCTCTTAGTGATATAGTCCAGCAACAACAACTGGGATATGTTACAGAACTTAATATTAATGCAATCGCAGCTACAATTGAAAACTTCTTAGATCATCCTCAAGAATCGAAGAAAATGGGCGATCGCGCTCGTCAATTTATCCTGGAAAATTATACCTGGGATCATATTGCTTCAAAAATGATATCTGTTTATGAAAATATCATTCAAGGTAGTAAACATTTATAGATGAGAATCCCTACATAAGGAACGTCTCTACACCCCAATCCATACTTAGTTTTAGCAACGCCATTAAATGCAGTACAGCTTAAAAAGCGATCGCTCTGGTTTCTCGACTATTGAAAAAAAGATTTGGAGCGATAGGGCGATCGCAGCTATAATACTATATTAGAGTAAACAATACTTAGGTGCTTTCATGAACACCATTAATGCTCTTTACGAACAAGATTATTTCCTTTGGCTGGAAGAAACCTATAAATTACTAGAAAATAATCGCATTGAGGAATTAGATTTTTTACATTTAAAGGAGGAAATTCTCAGTTTGGGTAATGAACAAAGGCGGAAAGTTGACAGTTACCTGCGTCAATTGCTGATTCACTTATTGTTGTATAAGTATTGGAACTCTGAAAAAGAATACTGTGCCAAAGGTTGGCAAAATGAAATTGATAACTTTCGATTTGAGCTTGAGTTATTGTTAAAGTCTAAAACGTTGTATAACTATTTCTGGCAAGAAATTGCAGAAATTTATGTTAAAGCCAGAAGACAGGCTATCAAAAAAAGTGAATTACCTGCTGATCTTTTTCCTGAAAGTTGTCCGTTTTCTGCTGATGATCTACTTGATCCAGAATTTCTTCCCGATTAAAATTAGTGATGTCCCTGTGAAATTTATAGGACTTACGCACAAGTCACGGAATAATGAACCACGAAGGAACGAAGAGAACGAAGAAAAGAGGGTTTGAGAGATATTTTGCGTAAGTCCTGATTTATATAGTAATGCTTCTCAAAAGTGGGCGATTCCTAGGTCGCGCTTCGCGATCGCGCCCGGCAGTTTATATTAATGTAAGTTGCTGGCTATGGGTTTTACGTTAAGTTGACACCAATGACACTGTAGCCAAAGCATCGGGGGATTAAGAGGGGTAATTTGACGATGGCAATGAAACACAGGAGATAATGAATCATGTATCAAAGTGAAGCACCTCCGCAAAAAAACCTGCCCACCATGTATGATTTACCCAGTGAGGATATTGATGAAGAATTAGACTCCACAATTCATCCCCGTCCACCCTGGGAAACCATGCCAACCATGTATGATTTACCTAGTGAAAATCCAGAGGAGCCAGGTTTGCCAGACGAATTTCATGACTTTCAACCGCAATTATTACGGGAAACCTGTCAATCTCCCGTTTATCCCCAAGAGGAAATGTTCATTGGTACGGATTTAAACTTATACTATGATGGTCGTCACTATTCATGGTATAAAAGACCTGATTGGTTTTTAGTGTTAGGCGTGCCTGCTTCTGAAAAACAGGAGGATATGCGCTGGAGTTATGTGATTTGGCAAGAAGGATTAGCTCCATTTTTAATAGTAGAATTATTATCACCAGGTACAGAAGCAGAGGATTTAGGACAAAAATCAAGAAGCGCGAATAAACCGCCGACAAAATGGCAAGCCTATGAACAGTATTTGCGATCGCCCTATTATGTGATCTTTGATAGATATGAAAATCGCCTCCGAGTATTTCAATTACGTGGCACAAAATATCAAGCTGTGGAACTGGTAGAACCAAAATTCTGGTTTCCTGAATTGGAATTAGGAGTAGGAGTTTGGTCGGGAAAATATCAAGGTACAGAAGGTTTGTGGCTACGTTGGTATAATCAAGATGGTGATTGGATTCCTACTTTTGCTGAACGAGCAGAACAGGAGAAACAACGGGCAGAACAGGAGAAACAACGGGCAGAACAGGAGAGACAACGGGCAGAACAGGAGAAACAACGGGCAGACAAACTAGCCGAAAAACTGAGAGCTTTGGGAGTGAATTTAGATGATATTTAAGGAAAATTAACTAAAAAAGTTAGAAAGGGATATAGATATTATAAAATTGAGTAAGTAGAACGGCTTGAATAATTCAAAGTTTGTAGTGAGGAATTTATTCCTCATTTGAGGGCTGAAGCCCTCACTACGAAATCATCTCCAGATTTTTTACATTACTTAATCTACTTTGATTTATTTTCGTCTACTTACTTAATTGTCATTTTAGCGATCGCATTCGGCAAACAGGAATATTATGGAAAAAAACACCCTAATTATCTTCCAAACGGATGTAAAATATCAATTAGCATTGAACTTTTCCTGGAAAAAATCAACTAGTCAACAGGAAGGGGGAGTAGGGACTGGTAGAGATAAACTCAGCACTAAGCACAATGATGGAAAACATCACCACGGAAAACAGCACTCAAACTCTAGAAGAAAGAAAACAAGAGGCATTACAAACTGCTGCAAAATGTCGGCAAATTCTCCTAGAAAATGGAGCAAAGGAGGTAATATTATTTGGTTCTTTATCAGGAGAAAGTCCTTGGCATTGGCAATCTGATTT
>NZ_JAQMSE010000165.1:0-6870 GCF_028330045.1 Aphanizomenon sp. CS-733/32 | reverse complement strand
GAATAAGAAAGTGTTCGTTTCCTCCATGTTCCCTTCCTTCGTGCTACGCACATTAGTCAGGGAACTGTCGTCAACTCACGCGCCATTCATCCCACGCTCCTAAGAGTGAGACGTGGGGCTTCTGTCGGTTAAGCTAAATTAATAGATCCCCGACTTCTCCAAGAAGTCGGGGATCTGGGATCTATATCCTGAGCATGATTACAAGTGGAATTGATGAAGCACTGTACTCACTAAATGACGAGTAATAGGTAAACTATCTACCACCATTGCTAAACACAACAGCATCATGTAGGAAATGGAATACAAAAATAACTCGCGGGCGATGGTTTTATCTTCGGGATTTTGCAACAACCGCCAAGATTTATGGACAAATACTCCCCCTAAAGTCAAGGCAATAACAGCATAGACAATGCCACTGGCGTGTAAGGGGTAAAACAGCAAGATGGTTGCTGTGACAGTAATTACCGTATAAAACCAAATTTGCCTGACGGTGGCTTCATCGCCTACGACTACAGGTAACATGGGGATGCCTACCTTGGCGTAATCATCACGAATCATGAGTGCTAAAGCCCAGAAATGGGGGGGTGTCCATAAAAAGACAATGGCAAAGATGAGCCAAGCCGCCCAGCTTAAAGTATCTGTGACTGCCGCCCAACCGACTAAAGCGGGAATTGCCCCGGCTGCACCACCAATGACGATATTTTGAGTGCTATGACGTTTGAGCCAGTGAGTATAGACTAAAACATAAAAGATGATGCCAGAGAAGGCTAAGAATGCGGCTAAAAGATTGGCGCATACCGTGAGGAGGGTAAAAGAAAGTACAGCCAGGGCGATCGCAAAAATTAACGCATCCCGGGGTTGGATTTTCCCAGAGGGCATAGGACGATGGCGTGTCCGCTCCATGTCATAATCTATATCTCGGTCATAGATACAGTTAATGGTTTGGGCGCTGGCTGCTGCTAAAGTTCCACCAATCATGGTAATAATTAACAACCAAGGATCTACCTCACCTTTGGCGGCTATCCACATACTCCCAGCAGTAGTAATTAATAGCAGGGGAATAATTCGGGGTTTGGTTAGCTGGTAGTAACTTTGAACGACTTGGAGAAATGTGTCGTGTTGACGACGAGAGACATTAGTCTCAATCATGTTGGGTCTTTTTCCTTATTTTTCAAGAACTGGTCAGCAAACCGCTGTAAGCAGGAGTCAGGAGTCAGGAGTCAGGAGTCAGGAGTACAACTGAGTTACTGTGTTGGTGACGGAGGAAGTAAACGATCCCGTAGTGATAAAACTGTAAATACTACCAAAGTCCCCAGTAAAGTCGCACCGATAGCTTGGTGACAAACAGTGAGAGGTTCAACTTGTAAATGTAGACGGAAGGTAGCCACACCCAAGAGGAGTTGTAAAATCAACAAACCACCAGCCATATTTGCCAGTTTTCGCAGAGTCGGGTGCAGTGCGGGTGTTCGCCAAGAAATGAAAACAACTGCTAAAGTAGCGATGGTTGGCGGTACTAAGCCAAAAATATGGCTGTACATGACATCACAAAGTTGATAGCGAGGCGCTGCTGCAAGCAGTTCCCCTGCCAAACATTGGTGTAAAGCCCAACGCGAACCTACTATTGCACCCAGTAAACTTTGCAAGTAGACGCAAATAGCAGCAGTTAAACCCACCCAAGGCAACTTTCCTACTGTTCCCGTGCCTTGATAGGGACTCAAACTTGTGCCGATAATTAACAACGTGGTGAAAAATAGTAACGCTGTTCCTAAATGGGCGGTAACGATATCAAACCGCAATAATTCAGTTACAGTCAGTCCGCCGAGAATTCCCTGGAAGACGATTAAAAACAGGGCAAATGTGGATGCCCAAGGTAGCCATTTGGGTAAAGATTGACGATGCCACCAGGATAAACCACAAAGGGCGATCGCACTACAACCAATTAAAGCTGCATCAAGGCGATGAAACCACTCCAAAAACACTTGGAGATTCATTTGCTTGGCTGGAACTAACTCCCCATAGCACAAAGGCCAGTCAGGGCAAGCAAGACCAGCATTCATCACGCGGGTAGCGCTGCCTATAGCCATCAAAATTAAGGTGGCTACGCATATTTTCCACACCAAGGGACGAATTATCTCCTGGGGCTGTCGTGCTACTGTGGCCGCTTTATTTTGTTGTTCTAGGACAAATTCATTCATTAACAATACCTTCGGACTGCTTGTGCAAGAACAGTTGAAAATTTTCTATTTTGATTTAGTACCAACCTCTACTCACCCTAACCTATCGGTCAAAATGTAGAAATCAGCTTTCCCTTACACTTTGGATCACTTTAGCTAGTTTTCGCTGTAAGATTTTGTGCTGTTTTGCAGATGGAAATAATTAACCAATGGGAATTAATGGAAATTTCTGAAAATTTTTGCCTAATTGTCATCTAACCTGGGCAAGACAACTTATCTCCCTTGTACTCAAAATTGTGTTCTTAATCGAAAAAATTAATAAAGATTTCAGACCAGCGGACACTATATCTCATTCCCTGCACTACCTTAGTAAGTAGAGTTACTTTAACAAGTGAAGTAACTTACAGATAAAAATGCCTTTACCATTTTTTGCTTTGTTGGGTTGCGCTGTTGCCTAACCCAACCTACGAATCGAAGGTATTGAGATAAAATAGTCAATTAATCACCAAATCAGCCGTGAAAATTCCAAATGCAATCTGGACATTACTCATTGGCATTGTCCTCACACTTGCCAGTCTCTGGTACGGTCAAAATCACGGTCTGTTACCTGTAGCGGCCTCCGACGAAGCCCCTTTGGTAGATGGTCTATTCAACACCATGATGACTGTTTCTACAGGCATATTTTTGATTGTTGAAGGTGTTTTAATTTACGCTGTTATTAGATATCGTCGTCGGGCTGGAGACAATGAAGATGGGCCAGCAATTGAAGGTAATGTACCTCTAGAGATACTGTGGACAGCGATCCCCGCAATTATCGTTGTTGGTATTTCTCTCTACAGTTTTGATGTGTATAACAACACTGGTGGCTTTGATCCCCATTCGGCTCATGCTGCCCCGATGATGGAAGATGCCATGAATATGCCGCGAACGGCAAGCGCTGCTGTTGTCCAGGTATCACAGTCAGATACAAGTTCTCGTGAAGTTAAAAAACCAGCAGAATTAACCATTAACGTCACTGGACTTCAATATGCTTGGTTGTTTAACTATCCAGACAAGGACGTAACAACGGGTGAACTGCATTTACCCATTGGCAAAACTGTGGAAATCAACATGACAGCGAATGATGTGATCCACGCGTTTTGGATTCCTGAATTTCGGGTAAAACAGGATGCTATTCCTGGTAGACAAACCCATTTGCGATTTACACCCAGAAAAGCGGGTGATTATGACCTAATTTGTGCTGAATTGTGTGGTCCATATCACGGGGTGATGAAAAGCCAAGTAGTTGTGGAGACACAGGAAGCTTTTGATAGTTGGATGCAAGAACAACTAATTGCTGCTAAAGATATCCCTAATCAAGCGGTGGCTGTTAATTCTATGTCCATGACTGCTGATGAATTTCTCTCTCCTTACACTCACGATATGGGCATTCACTCAGAAATTCTGCATCAAATTAAGTAGTTTAGGAATTACTTGAGTTGCAGCAGTTACAAAAAGAGATTTTGAACCTTTAAGTTATACATTCATGCAGGGGCAGGGAGCAGGGGGATAAAATTCTTTCTGACTCCTGAACTCCTGAACTCCTGATAGCGTTCACGTAGTGTGCCGAAGGCATAGCGTGGCGTTAGCCATACTCCTGACTCCTTTTTTAAAATATGACACAAGCACAGTTAGAAGAAATTGCTAATGTCCCTAACCATGCTAAAGAACATGGGGAAAGGCATTGGCGAGACTTTTTCGGTTTTAGTACAGACCATAAGGTGATTGGGATTCAATATCTGGTAACATCCTTTGTTTTTTACTGCATTGGCGGCGTAATGGCTGATTTGGTGCGGACAGAATTACGGACTCCAGAGGTAGATTTTGTCACGCCAGAAATTTACAACAGTCTGTTTACTCTCCATGCCACAATCATGATTTTTTTGTGGATTGTACCAACGGGGGCGGGATTTGCGAACTATTTGATCCCGCTGATGATTGGGGCGAGAGATATGGCATTTCCGCGCCTGAATGCAGTAGCTTTTTGGATGGTTCCCCCAGCAGGTGTATTACTGGTTGCTAGTTTGGCGGTAGGTGATGCCCCGGATGCTGGTTGGACTTCTTACCCACCTCTGAGTTTGGTGACAGGCCAGGTGGGTGAGGGGATTTGGATTATGAGTATCCTGCTTTTAGGAACTTCTTCGATTTTGGGGGCGATTAATTTTCTCGTCACCCTTTGGAAGATGCGTGTTCCCAGTATGGGTATCTTTCAAATGCCCTTGTTTTGTTGGGCGATGATTGCAACTTCGGCTTTGGTGTTGGTATCTACACCAGTGTTAGCTGCGGCTTTGATTTTGCTGGGTTTTGATTTGCTGGCAGGAACAACGTTTTTTAACCCGACTGGTGGGGGAGATCCTGTTGTTTACCAACATATGTTCTGGTTCTATTCTCATCCGGCGGTTTATATTATGATTTTGCCTTTCTTTGGGGCAATTTCGGAAATTCTGCCAATTCATGCCCGGAAACCGATTTTTGGCTATAAAGCGATCGCTTTTTCATCCCTAGCTATCAGCTTTTTAGGGTTAATCGTCTGGGCGCACCATATGTTTACCAGTGGTGTTCCCGGTTGGTTGCGGATGTTTTTCATGATCACGACGATGATCATCGCTGTCCCCACTGGGATTAAAATTTTCGGTTGGTTGGCAACTATTTGGGGTGGCAAAATCCGCCTCAACAGTCCTATGTTGTTTGCCATCGGCTTTTTAGCCACTTTTGTGATTGGTGGCATTAGTGGGGTCATGTTGGCAGCAGTTCCTTTTGATATTCACGTTCACGATACTTACTTTGTGGTGGCACATCTCCACTATGTTTTGTTTGGTGGCAGTGTGTTAGGTATTTTTGCGGCTATTTACCACTGGTTCCCAAAAATGACGGGACGGAAGCTGAACGAATTTTGGGGTCAGGTGCATTTTGCCCTCACCATGATTGGTTTAAATATGACTTTCTTACCCATGCACAAACTGGGATTAATGGGTATGAACCGCCGCATTGCGGAATATGATCCTAAGTTCACGACTTTGAATCAAATCTGTACCTACGGGTCTTATATATTGGCGGTTTCGACGTTACCATTTATCATCAATGCGGTTTGGTCTTGGTTCTATGGGGAAAAAGCGGGCAATAATCCTTGGCAAGCACTGACTTTGGAATGGATGACTTCTTCTCCTCCTAGTATTGAGAATTTTGAAACTCTCCCGGTTTTGACTACTGGTCCATACGATTATGGTTATGGGGTGAGTGAGGAAAGAATTGAAACTGAACCTGTATTAACTCCCCAAACTGAATCAGCACTTTAAGGGATAAGGGGGAAAGGTAAGGGGAAAAAGGAAATAAAAAACCTTTCACCCATTACCAATTACCCATTACCAATTACCCATTACCAATTACCAATTTATGCAAGGTCAAATTATTGACACGGCGACAACTGAATTAAGTCACCATACAGCGGTTTCTCATCACGAGGAACATCCAGATCATCGTTTGACGGGTCTATTTATGTTTTTGGTGGCTGAGGGCATGATTTTTATGGGTTTGTTTGGTGCATACCTGACTTACCGTTCTACTATTCCTGTTTGGCCACCGACAGGGACACCGCATTTAGAATTGTTGTTACCAACTGTGAATACTTCTATTTTGATAGCTAGTAGTTTTGTGATGCACAATGCTGATACGGCTATTAAAAAGAATGATACGAAGGGAATGCAGCTTTGGTTGGCAATTACCGCAGCTATGGGGGCGATTTTTTTGGCGGGTCAGGTTTATGAATATACTCATTTGGAGTTTGGTCTGACTACCAATTTATTCGCTAGTACGTTTTATGTTTTGACCGGTTTTCATGGTTTGCACGTTACTATCGGCGTTTTAGCAATTTTAGCAGTTCTATGGCGATCGCTTACCCCCGGACACTACAGCAATCAAAACCGCTTCGGGATTGAAGCAGCGGAAATTTACTGGCACTTTGTAGACGTAATTTGGATTATTTTATTCGGATTACTCTATTTACTTTAGGTATTTATTACTTAGTTGTTCACTCCACTCGAATAACCTACAGTCCCCCCTCTTTGGGGGTTTTTTAATTTCTCTCTTTGCACTTTTTCAACTTGCCTGGGTGCTTCCATTTCTGTAAATAATTCTATTGCTTTATCAAAATTGACCTCACTGGGTTCAAATTTACCCATTTTCTGATATGTTAAACCTTGTTGGAAGTAAGCTTCTGCTAAATCACATTTAGTACCGATTTTATCTAATATTTTTATTGATTCTGAATGTTTGGAAAGTGCTTCTTCAAAATTATTCTGTATTCGTTCAAGTTCTGCTAAACCAGTTAAAGCCTTAGCTTCAACCTGAGTATATTTACTTTTTTCAGCAAATTCTATTGCTTTATAATACATTTTAGAGGATTCTTCAATCTTTGCTAAATTTTTGTAAGTTAAACCTAGAATAATTAAGACATATCCGTTACCCCATGAAGTTAAGTCAATATTACAATCTAAGAGGTTGTTTGAAAAGTTTTAGGTTGTGATTTTAGGTACTTACAGATCCCCCCTAACCCCCCTTGTTAAGGGGGGAAATAGAGTCAAAGTCCCCCTTGTTAAGGGGGATTTAGGGGGATCTGAAAAAATTTGATACACCATGAGAGACTTTTCAAACACCCTCT
>NZ_JAQMSE010000164.1:0-8353 GCF_028330045.1 Aphanizomenon sp. CS-733/32 | reverse complement strand
CCAATGACCAATGACCAATGACCAATGACCAATGACCAATGACCAATGACCAATGACCAAAGAACTATTAAAACAAGTAAGAGTAATTGATCCTGTCCAGAAAACTGATAACGTAGCAGATGTATTAATTATTGATGGTTATATCCAAACTATCGCCTCGCAAATTACAGATTTTAGTGACGATACCTCTATTCGTGATTGTCAAGGACTAATTCTTGGAGCGGGATTAGTTGATTTATATAGTCATTCAGGTGAACCTGGATTTGAAGAGCGAGAAACTTTAAGTTCTTTGTTGCAAGCTGCCGAAGCGGGTGGTTTTACTAGGGTGGGTGTTTTGCCAGATACATCACCACCCATTGATCAACCTGCCTTAGTGGCGCAGTTACAGCAAGAGAGAGATAGAGGAAAAGCTTCTCCCCATTTGCATATCTGGGGGGCAATTACCTTAGATTTAGCAGGTAAACAATTAACAGAGGTAGCAGATTTAGCCACAGCGGGGGTTGTGGGTTTTACTGATGCTAAACCTTGGGACAATTTGGGGATAGTCAGACGGGTTTTGGAGTATCTTCAACCCTTTGGTAAACCTGTGGCTTTTTGGCCATGCGATCGCCATTTGGCAGCTAATGGTAGAATCAGAGACGGTGCAGAAGCCTTACGAATAGGTTTATCTCCCATTCCAGTTAGTGCGGAAACAACGGCAATTGCCGCTTTATTAGAATTAGTCGCGGATGTTGGTACACCAGTCCATATTATGCGTGTTTCTACTGCTCGCAGTGTAGAATTAATTGCCAAAGCCAAAGCTCAAGGTCTGCCCATCACCGCTAGTACCACCTGGATGCACGTTTTACTCGATACAACAGCTATCAGAAATTATCACACATCCTTACATTTAGATCCGCCCTTGGGAAATCACAAAGATATGCTATGCTTACGGGATGCTGTGCGAACTGGGACTATAGATGCGATCGCTATTGATCACGCACCTTATACTTATGAAGAAAAAGTTCAAGCCTTTGGGGAATCACCACCGGGGTCAATTGGTTTAGAATTAGCATTACCCCTACTTTGGCAAAATCTTGTCACCACCGGAGAATTTACAGCTTTAGAATTATGGCGCGTTTTGAGTCATCAACCAGCAGCTTGTTTACAACAGGAAATTAAAGCCATTCAACCCGGTCAAAAAGCTGAATTAACTTTATTTAATCCGTTGCAAACTTGGAATGTGAACAAAGCAAATCTGCAAACACTTGCTTATAATACTCCTTGGTTTGGTCAAGAAGTTACAGGTCGGGTTGTGCAAATTTGGTGTGATTCTAATTTAAAATGAAGCTGCGTGAAGTAAGATTTTAATAATAATTGAACGCAGATGAACGCGGATAAACGCAAATAAATACGGATGATAATTAGGGCTTGCCGAAAAAACGTAAAACGTAAATGAATCAAAGGTTTGAGGTTGATAAAAAGGAAAATAGTTGCAAGGTTTTTGAGGAGGAGTAGCACCAAAACGGAGCATTTTACCTCTAATAAACTTAAAAGTTTGGGGGTGACAGATAGCTAAAACTGTCACCTGTCACCTCTCTTCACTAGAAGACTTATTCAGCAAACCCTAATTATTCTGGGCAGCTTCACATAAAATTGGTATACTATAATTTAGTACATCAGAACTATATTAATATTCAATGTCCGATCTAATTCTGTTTTGGCATCGTCGAGACCTACGCATTTCTGATCATACAGGACTAGCTGCGGCTAGAGAAAAAAGTGCGAAGATCGTAGGTGTATTTTGTCTAGATCCTCAAATTCTCGCCAGTGATGATATTGCCCCCGTTAGGGTAAAATATATGATTGGCTGTTTGCAATCTCTTCAGGAAAGATATCAGCAAGCAGGTAGTCAATTATTAATTTTGCAGAATGATCCTGTTGTCGCAATTCCCAAATTAGCAACAGCCTTAAAAGCAAAAGCCGTATTTTGGAATTGGGATGTTGAACCCTATTCCCAAACACGAGATTTAGCCGTAATTGAGGCTTTGAAAACTCAAGGAATTGAATTTCTTAACTACAATTGGGATCAGTTATTACATTCACCAACAGAAATTTTTAGTGGTGCGAAAACTCCCTATACTGTTTATACTCCTTTTTGGAGAAATTGGATTACTAAATCTAAAGCTAAACCAGTTAAACCTTTAGCAAATCTAGAAAATTTAACAGCAGAAGAACAAGAAATTTCTCAACTCACAGGAACTATTAATTTACCTTCTGCCGCAGATTTGGGTTTTATTTGGGATGCAGAATTAATAATTTCTCCCGGAGAATTAGCAGCACAAGAAAAATTAGATAATTTTGCCAAATCTGCCATTAATGAATATCAAGAACAGCGGAATTTTCCCGCAATTGATGGTACATCTCAATTAAGTGCCGCTTTAAAGTTTGGTGTTATTGGTATTAGAACTATTTGGCAAACTACTATAGAAGCACTGGCAAATAGTAATAGTGAAGAAGTAAATGCCAGTATCCAAACATGGCAAAAGGAATTAGCGTGGCGGGAATTTTATCAACACGCTATGTACCATTTTCCAGAATTAGCTAAAGGTGCATATAGAGACACTTTTAAAACCTTCCCTTGGCAAAATAACGAAAAGTATTTTCAAGCTTGGTGTCAAGGTAAAACAGGTTATCCCATAGTAGATGCCGCCATGCGTCAATTAAATGAAACCGGCTGGATGCACAACAGATGTAGAATGATTGTTGCCAGTTTTTTGACTAAAGATCTAATTATTAATCCCCAATGGGGAGAAAAATATTTTATGCAGAAACTCATTGATGGTGATTTATCTGCTAATAATGGAGGCTGGCAATGGAGTGCTTCTAGTGGTATGGACCCTCAACCATTACGCATTTTTAATCCTGCCAGTCAAACCCAAAAATTTGATGCCGAAGCGGAATATATTCGTCAGTGGATACCTGAATTGCGTTATGTAGCTCCAGAATACTTGGTAACTGGGAAAATTCCCCCGTTAGATTATTATGGAATAAATTATCCTCAACCAATTGTTGATCATAAACAACAGCAAGCGTTGTTTAAGCAATTATATCAACAACAAAAGACTATTGGTTAGCATTAACAAATCCTAAATACTAAAACAATCAATCTATTAGGCACCTCCAAAATAGGGCGTTGGTGAATTGGGGTATGAAAGTCGAAAATTCCATCTCTCAAACTCTTACTCTCTGCGTGAAATAAAATCATACTTTTACACAGATTAGTCTTATTGTGTTCACCTACTTAAAAGGATATAATTGCAGTTTTCAAAACCTTAACCAAACCTAACTCGCTCATAAACCCTAATTATGCAGTGCTTATGCTTAATTAACAATTGTCCAGAAACTATCCTAGCGAGTCCACGTCATCTTAATATATGTTATTTGGCAATCTTATCATGAGCCGTTCTATCCGTTGGCAATCTAGCACCGCTGCACTCATGGCTATAGCCATTACCACAGGTGTAGCTACCCCCTTTGTGTCCTTTAGTCCTGTTATGGCACAAGGATTTAATATCAATCAATCGCGGACAATTAGTATTCGCTCTGGTGCGACTTTACCTGTTACTTACGAAAAAGAGAAGGTTATTGTCAAACCGGGTGAAACATTGGCTTTAACTCTAAAAATAGCTGATAATGTTACTGATAGTAACAGAAATATTTTAATTCCTGCTAATAGTGCGGTTATTGGGGAATTACAACCAGTAAGATTAAATACTCGATCTTCTAGTAATAATCAGCAAGGTGTTCGTTTCGTAGCCAGAGAATTAGTATTTCCTTCTGGACAACGACAACAAATTTACGCTAACTCTAAAACTATCACCCAAACAGAAACAATTACTAAGGGAGCAAGCACTGGACAAATATTAACTGATGCTGCTATTGGTGCGGGTGCTGCTAGTGTAATTTCTTTGATCACAGGTAATAAGAAAATTGAAGTTTTAGAACCTGTTGGTGGTGCAGCAGCAGGGGCTTTAGCTAGTATACTATTACGGAAACCAAAAGCTGATGTTTTTGTGCTAAGACCAGAACAGGATTTAGATATTACGCTGACTTCAAATTTAGTGATAACTCGTTAATATAGGACTCCTATTTGATTTTTGATAGTTTGCGTGGCGTAGCTATACAAAACTCGGTACACCTTTATAAGTTTTACTCCTGACTGGGCGCAGTTCCCTGTTCCCTGTTCCCTTCTTTTGTAAAAACTATGCTCAATTTATAATGGATTTTTCAGTCTATTCCCTACTTTTACCAACGGACTGTAACCAAATAATAAATGTAGTTCCTGGGGTATTTGGTAATGTGATAATTGAGTTAATGGCTGGACTAAAAACATCTATATTTCCCTGCATTTCTACTATTAACTGTTTAGCAATGGCAATTCCTAAACCAGTTCCCGGAATTTCTGTTTGTGCCTGTACGCCCCGGTAATGTCTTTCTCCTAAATGTTCTAGGTCTTGTGGAGGAATACCCGGTCCTGTATCACTAATAGCAATACCTTGTAAATTTCCTTTTTGTTGCCCACATTGTACTAAGATTTTACCTCCAGGTGGTGTATATTTTAAGGCGTTATCAAGGATATTACTCAAAACTTCTCGTAAGGCTTTTTCATTCACTTTGGCTAAGGGTAAGTGGGGAGAAATTTCTGTGATTAATTGTAAATTTCTTTCTTGGGCGATCGCTTGTGCAGATATTAATAAAGGTGCTAACAAATCTACTAAGAAACAATTAGTTAATTGTTCCCCTGTTCCCAGTAATAATAACGCAGGTTTAGCTGCTTTTTGTACATTTGCGTTAATAACTACTTTTGATTCCGGTAGAGGTAAAGGTTCTAAATCTGCCGTATTTAAATCAATTACTTGATCAAATTGTTTTAATAGTTCTTGTAAGCGATCGCTCTCCCGGACTATACTGGTAGCGACTTCCCGATTAGGATCAACCGGTAGGATTCGCTTAAATAGTAATTTCCCAAAGGTGCGGATAGCAGTTAAAGGGTTACGAAACTGATGTAAAAGATTATCTAATAAATCCCGTTGTCTTTCTTGGAGAATTTGTTCCTGCTGGAGTTGATGTTGTAACCATGACTGGCGCTGGTCTAAAATGCAAGCGATCGCTAAAGTCTTAGCAATCCGTTCAATTTCCCGTTCCTCTCGTTCACTCCATTCCCTATCTTCTCTGGCCGTCACCAATAACCCCATCATTACGCCTTCATGAATCAAAGGTAAAACAATTTGGTTATGACTCAGCCAGTATTCATCTTGTGCATCATGTAAATTTTGTTTTCCTGTTGCTGCCGATTCCCCTGATTCATGGGAGGATATTGGAGTCGGTTTTAACAATCTCATTTGCTGATTGGGTAATGCCAAAACATTAGCTAACTTTACAGGATAACCTTCCCCCACGTCACTATATTCATCACTAGGATTTAATGCTATAGTCTCTGGATACACCATTACTGGAATTAGTCGCGCCTCTGCTGTAGATTTTTCTACTAGTTCTTGCGTCAAATAAACAACGCTAAAGCTCGCTCCCATCCCTTGGGTTAGCAGAGCCATTTGCTCTCGACATAGAGCAAGAAAATCAGAACTGGCAGACATTAGCATGAGTTCAGGAATCTAGGAGGAAAAAGGAGTCACCGAGTCACCGAGTCACCGAGCAAGGAAGAACGAAATTACCCAGTCCCCAGTCCCCAGTCCCCAATCAAGGTTTATAGCTATCTAGTTTAGTCTTGTAATGGCTGAAAAGTCAGCAATTTTTTTAATTTTTAATTCTGCATTTTTCAGAGTTTTCCCCCAGTTGTATCAAAACATTAAAAACTATTGATCTTTTGAGATAGAACTTATATAATGACGACGGATTTTGTAGCGATAACTACAGTCTATAGCTTGAAACAGGAGGACAATAGGTTGGCAAGGAGACGCAAACGGAAGAGTCGTCGTAGGCAAGAAGGACGACGCATACTTGAGCATATCCCTCAGTACAGCATTGAAAGTGGCGAAGATAAACCTGTGACAGCAGCAAGAAAGTTTATTCAAGCTGAAGGTATCATGCCACCGGCGTTGCTACTAGTAAAACGCAACGAACATACAACAGACCGTTATTTCTGGGCGGAAAAAGGTCTGTTTGGCGCTCAATACGTAGAAGAGAATCATTTCTTGTTCCCTAGTCTTAGGATTTTAGAATCACCAACAGCACCAGTACCAGAACCTGCCGCTGTTGCTGTGGCTAGTAACTAAACAACAAATGACTATCATATCTTGCAAATGTGACTTCTGACTCCGTGAATAATTAACTGGCAATTGTGACCAGTTTGTTCAAAAATTCCATTTTTTTTAATTTTTTGGTTGGATTTGCCAGCAGGGTTTAAATACATTCTCTCAAGTTACGGCATAATTAATCCCTAATTAATCTATAAGAGATTAGATTAATCAGCTTTTTATCAGCTTATACAAAAGAGAATAGTGACAGGGCTAGGGTCATCCAAAAAATGAAGCAGGAATTATTTATGCTCTCACTAATTTGGACTACTATCAAGCTCTGTCCACCAATTTAAATTTTTCCTCATGACATCCCCAGCATCAGGAAGATTAACAGCACTAACAGAATTTTCTCTTCTTCCCTACTGCTGATTTCCTCAAAACTTGAGTCAGAAGCTTATATGAATCTAGATAATGCTAGTTTTCACCCCGAACAATCAGTCAAGCGTCTTTAGCTGTAATGCCCTTTGTAACTCAGCCAGTTCATCTCTATGGGCAGTTACAGTGATTGTACTTGAGAAGTTTTGTTCACTTGGGATATTTTCCATCTTGAGTGATACCTTCTCAAGTCTTCCAGATTTTTTCCAGTACAATAATCCACTTAAAGGCGAAAACAGGATTATGACTAGAAAAAATTGCCCAAAATCAGGAAACAGCATTGATAGAACCAACGCCAAACAACCCAAACCTACGGACGCTAATACAGTCAAAAATATAGCTAAAAACCAGCTAGGACTAACCAATCCTTCAAAAGTGACTTGATTTTTAGCAGCATCTACCGCTGCGACTCGATAAGCACGAGAGCGAAAATACTCTTTTAATGCAGCCATTAATGTATTCCCATCTTGTTCTGAAGCCAATCGCATCACTTCCGTCCGGTCTTTAGTTGAAGCCCGTATAAAGAAAAACAAGCCAACTGATAACAGAAAAGTTAACAGGAACGTAGATTGAGAAACAGTAGAATTCATAACTAGATTTTTACGTCTGAAATTTTCAGTAGACTTAAACCATTATCAATTATTCTGGAAACAGGTAACAGCTAACAAACAACAAACGGAAGTTGTTCTTAATTTTTAAGTTTTAATTTTTATATGACGCAAAACTCCGAAACACCATCATCTAACCTCCGGGCTATAGCCCAACAATTTCGCCTAGCAGGTTGGATTAGTTTGTGGATTCAGTTGGTATTAGGTGTAATTTCTGGAATAATTGTCCTATTATTTGGCATTTTTAGTCAAAAAGCAGGTAGCCCCAGCAATAATCCAGGAACGGGCTTTGGCGTATTTTTAGCAATTTGTGGTATACTGCTGCTGGGTGCTGGCATTTACTTAGCTTATCGCTACACAAGAATCGGCAAGAAATTAGAGTCCCCTAACCCTACTAATCGCCCTCGGAAGGTGGAAACCGTGCAGGTATTACGTTTAGGTTTATGGATAAATTTGGGGGGAATATTGGTCACTTTATTGGGAGCGCAAGCGATCGTTGGTACACTAGTAGCTAGGTCTATATCTCCTCAAGCAGTAACTACTCAATTATTTGACCCGACTCGGATTATTAGCGGATTAGATATGCTTATAGTCCAGGCAAATACAAACACTGTATCAGCGCATTTCGCTGGGTTGTTGTCATCCTTGTGGTTAATAAATCGCATTAATAAACCATAATTAGGGTTTGCTGAAAAAGTTATCTGTGAGGGCTAGGAGTCAGGAGTCAGGAGTCAGGAGGAAGAATTAGAAGGAGATAAGAATAGTCTCAAATTCCAGAAAGTGATAAGTTTTTAATGGTTTCAATGCTTATTCCTTGCACCTAATTCACTTTTTTAACCCGGAAACTCTTAATATATCTAGGTTTTCGGTTTATATGGCCATAGCTTGCGTGACGACGTAGGAGTCATACGCCACCCTGCGCTATCAGCAAACCCTAAGAGGGTGTTTGAAAAGTCTAATTTATTACTTGCAAGGGCGACTAGAAGTCGCAGCTACACAGACGAAACCCACCTTCGTGGGTTCAAAAGCCTTGATTTTTCGTTAGTCCACGCAGGTGGACTTTGTTTGTGT
>NZ_JAQMSE010000163.1:0-57591 GCF_028330045.1 Aphanizomenon sp. CS-733/32 | reverse complement strand
GTTTCGGGCATTTTAACGTGATTTTTTTGATGATTTTTGAGCGCTCGCTATTGAGCAGAAGTTAATCACCAAAAGCCTGAAACGAGGGATTTTCGTTCATGCACATCATGGTGAATTTGTACAGTGCGTAAGTCCTAGTAACTAATACTATAATTAGTATATATCCCATTCTCACATAATTAAAGATATGGAAGAACTTTTGACATTAAGGGAATTACTACTTAAAGGTGATATGACTGGAGCTTTGGCAATTGTTGACGAGTTAGAAGAAATGAGCAGAGACGATAAAATCAACAACATTCGTAGCTATGCAGTAATTCTGCTCATACATCTAATCAAGCAAAAAGCAGAAAATCGCACTACGAAATCGTGGGAGCTATCAATTCGCAACTCTATACGTGGCATCCAAACCAAAAACCAGCGACGTAAAGCTGGCGGAACATACCTCAATACCGATGAATTAAGCCTAGCAATTTCTGAAGCTTATACAGAAGCAGTTGATCGCGCCTCCTCAGAGGTTGAAGAAGGACGCTATGAACCCCATGAGTTAGCCAAACTAGTCAACCGTCAAGAGATATGCGATCGCGCCATGATTTTAATCTCTACAAATCTAGAAATTTAAACTGGGTGTTAAGGATTCTAATGGGAGCTTAGGCGATTCAGAAGGTCAGCGTAGCGATCGCCAATACTGACAATAATACATACCATATATTTAAACAGCGGCAATAAATTCTTCTACTGTTAACCCAGCAGTTCGTATCAGTCCACGTAAAGTCCCTTTTGCCACCTCATGATGATCAGGAACAGACAAAGTTACCATTTCACCTTCTTTGACCAAAATGATATGACTTGCACTTTGGCGTGCAAATCGCCAGCCCAGCTTTTCAACAGGTACGAACTACTTCTTGTCCACTCAGAACAGGTAATTTTGATGCCATAACTATACTAAGACTTCTACTTGTTTAGTTTCAATAGTCAATGGCAACCCCATTTCTGCCCTCACTTGTAAGCAAGCAGAAATTGCATCTTGAATATTCTCTAAAGCCTCTTCTTTTGTTGCTCCCTGACTAATGCAACCAGGAATACTAGGACATTCAATCATCCAGACACCATCTTCATCTCGATCAATCGTGACATTGAATTTCATACTAAGTTGTAGTTAAGTAATACCTGTATTTTAGCTTTGAAAATTTCGATTATTAGTCTTAATGGAAGATTACCGCAGATTCTCGAAAAAAGTCAATTGCGATCGCTTTAACTAATAGACATCTCCCGTAAAGATTGTAGAGACGTTCCATGGAACGTCTCTACAGTGACTTGAGGTCACGCATATTTAATTTTTGGAGATGTCTAATAATTATAGGTGATACCTGCTGAGTAACAAACAGATAAGCTGTTACGCAGCTAAATTTGATAACCATAATTTACTTGAACTTTGTAGTGCGGGCATCTTGCCCGCTAGAATTATACAAACTAAATGCACAACAGCTTACCACTCTCATAACCTTTCTCTTTCTCAGTCGTGGTTTATTTCACAAACTACCATAAACGGGAATGACTGCACCACGGACATCCTTGGCTGCTTCTGAGGCTAAAAAGCAGATAACTTGGGCGATAGATTCGGGTTTTACCCATTTATCAGCGTTTTCTGTACCCATAGCGGCTCTATTACTGGGAGTATCAATGATACTGGGGAGAATGGTATTAGCAGTAATATTAGTATTTTTGGTTTCATGAGCGATCGCTTTTGTTAAGGCTATTACCCCAGCTTTCGCCGCAGAATAAGCTGCTAACTGTGCAGCAGGTTCAGCACCAGCGCGAGAACCTACAGTCACAATCCGTCCATAGCCATTTTCCAGCATACTTGCAAGGCTATATTTACAAGTCAAAAAAGTTGTATTTAAGTTTAAATCTATTTGCTGTTTCCAATCATCAAAACTGTATTTGTGAGTTTTTCCCATAGAAAAACCACCAACCAAATGAATTAACACATCCACTTTTGTCATGCGGCTGACCAGTTTCTCTACTGATGCTTCATCTTCCAAATTAGCAGGAATAAAATGAATTCTTGCAAAATCCGCCGGGGAAATAATTCCTTTGAGCCGTTCTACATCTTGAGGATTACGATAAGGAATAGTTACATCTGCACCTTGGGCGATAACTGCGGGTGTGACACCTAAACCGAGTCCCCCTGTGCCACCTGTAAGTAAAACTTGTTTGCCTTTCATTATTAAAGATGCACTCCTTGGATATTCTTTATTCGGCGTTGCTGATAGCCTGCGTGGCGTATCCCTGCGGGAGCCGGAGGCATTAGCCATATTGAGGTATGAAATTCCCAAATTGAACCTTTAAAACTCAAACCTCAGTGCGTCTACTCTTCGAGATCACGAAGCGTGATTGCGCCTTTGCGTGAGACTAAAATTCATACCCTTAATCAGCAACGCCCTTTATTCAAGATAGCGTGGATTTTCCAGAATCAATTTCATGATTTTGTTTCGCGCAATCTCTCTTAGATATCCCGCAGATGTAGGCACAAAGGGGCAAAAGAAGAAACACACAGTGCTGTCATAGAGACGTGGGATTTGGCATCTCTAATTAGGGCTTGCTACACAAACAAAGTCCGCACTTCGACAAGCTCAGTGACCGCCTGCGCGGACTAAGGAAAAATCAAGAATTGAAACCCACGCAGGTGGGTTTTGCCTGTGTAGACGCGGTTTCTAACCGCCCGTTTAACGTTAACTTGACACCTATAATCACTGCTAAAGCCCTACCTTCACAGACAACTTTTTCAGCAAACCTTAATTAAACATCTCCGAGAATTAAATGTGCGTGACTTTAAACCCTTGTAGAGACGTTCCATGGAACGTCTCTACAATATTTTTCGGAGGTGTCTATTGAAGACAGTAACTAAGTAGGTTGGCGTTGAAAATTGTCGTTATGGCAAGGCAAAAGGCAATCATGCAAGAGTGAAGAGGGTTTAGGCGATTTTACTTTTCTTTACACAGATTGGTTTTATTGTGTTCACCTACTTATGTTAAAGGTTCAAATAAGAGGTTGCAGATGTTGTACTAATTGTGGTGCTTGCACAACACCTTCAATTCTATCTACAGGCTGTCCTTGCTTAAATAGTACCAAGGTTGGTAAAGCCGCAATCCCGTATCGGCTGGCTAATTCTGTATACTTTTCTGTATCAATCTTGACAATCCGCAAACGGTTTTTCAATTGACTGTTGACTTGTTCTAAAATTGGCACCATCATTTGACAAGGACCACACCAGTCAGCATAAAAGTCTACCAATACGGGTACATCTGAACCAGATAGCATTTCTTCAAAGCTGTTGAATTCTTTTTTAATGGTCATAACACACCAGTTTTTAATTAATTGTTTGTTTTAATGTTAGTTCTTAGAATCTGTAATTTGTATATGTTTATATTTTTTATAGATCCCCTTTTGAGATCCCCGACTTCTTTAAGAAGTCGGGGATCTGAGTATTAGTGCTTACATTGTCAAAGACTGAGGATTGGTTTCAATCAATTTTGCTAAGTCTTGCAAGAATCCGGCGGCATCAGCACCATAAATGATACGATGATCACAGGTAACAGTTACTTGCATTTGTTGACGGACACCAAATAGGCCGTCGGCTGTGGCTACTACTTGGGGACGTGATGCGCCAATGGCTAAGATAGAACCTTGTCCAGGCGGTAAAATGGCATCAAAGGTATCTACACCAAACATTCCCAAGTTGGAGAGGGTGAAAGTACCGCTGTTGTATTCTGCTGGTTGTAGCTGTTTGGCTCTAGCGCGTTCTACTAAGGATTTCCAGTTGCGAGATAAAGAGTAGATGTCAACTGTATCTGCATTTTGCAAAACGGGTGTGATTAAACCACCATCATCCATGGCTACGGCGACGGAAACGTTAATATTAGGATGATTGACAATTCCTTGGTCTGAGTAGCTGGCATTGAGGATGGGGTGTTTTTGCAATGTCACGGCTACAGCTTTGGCTAGTAGCGCGGTCATTGTTACGCCTTTAGACTTAATTTGTTTGTAAAGTTTATCGAGTCCATCGGTGCTAATTGTGTAACTAACACGGAATACAGGTACGGATAGACTGGCTACCATACCCCGAACTACGGCATTTTGTAAGGTAGTGAATGGTACTATTTGACCGGGAACAGCACTACTAACTACTGGTGCTGCTGTTGGTGCGGCTACAGGCGCAGGTGTTGCTGCGGCTACTGGTACTGATGCTGGTACTGGGGCGGCAGTGACAACAGGGGTAGTAATTGGCTGAACTTTACCAGTTGCAACTTCTACATCCTCAGCGACAATGCGACCGTAGGGACCGCTACCTGTGAGGGTATTTAAATCTACTTTGAGTTCTTTGGCTAGTTTACGGGCGCGGGGTGAAACTACGACTCTGCCCGGTTGATGGTTAGAACCATTTTGAGATGGGGTGACAGGGGCGGCAACTGCGGCAACTGCAACTGGTATGGGGACAGGTGTGGAGGAGGCAGCAGCGCCATCTGCATTGGCTAGGGACTTGGCTGTGGCTATTTCTGCTTCTGTTTCGGCGATATAAGCGATCGCTGCGCCGACTGGTGCGGTTTCACCAGCGGGAACAATAATATGGGCGAGATATCCTTCATAGAAGGTTTCTACATCCATATCAGCTTTATCTGATTCGACAACCACCACCGTTTCGCCTTTCTCCACTTTATCTCCAGGCGATTTGACCCAGGAGACAATCTTGCCTTCGGTCATGGTGGAACTCAGCGCCGGCATAAATACTTCGTTAATGCTCATGATATGGTGGTTTCAGAATCAATAATATATGGACTTCAATCTACGAATTTTAACAGTTTTGTGATCAAGTGGGTGATTTTTTGGAAAAATCAGATTAATGAGAACTATCTGTTTTTTTGCCCAAAACACAACCGCCTACTTCATTGTCAGCGGTTTTGAGGAATTGAATGGATTTTTGTAAGAATATAGTTCTTCCTTATCTTCTCTATGGTAACAAATCCAAAATCATTTGTCAACCCCCTAATACTCTATTTTGGCGTTTGTATGGGAGTAAATCTTTTTGTCTAAGTAGGTGAACACAATAAAACCAAACTGTGTAAAGAAACGTAAAATCTCCCAAACTCCCAAATTCCCAAACTCTCTTGCCTGTTGCCTGTTGCCTGTTGCCTGTTGCCTGTTGCCTTTTGCCTCTTGCCTCTTGCCTTTTGCCTTGCCATAACGACAATTTTCAACGCCAACCTACTTAGTTTTTCAACTTCGGGAAATTACCCTGCCAATAAGACAATAAAGCCTGCCAAACAGCCTCCAATTCAGCCTCACTACCATCAGCTTTGGACAAGGCGAGTTGCCCCCAGACACAGCGTTTGTCACGGAGAGTCTGTTTACCGTTGAAGAGATTCAACCATTGAGAGGGATTAAGGTAAGGACGATAAAAATAGGCAATGAATTGACTCACTGTCGCTGTACTTTTTCCCATGGAATTAATGCAGGCTGTCAAATAGTTTTTTCCTCCAGAGGAGAACTGTAAATGATAACCTTTAGGGTTAATCTTTTCCAGAGGCTCTATTAGCTTAGGTAAATCTGGCAAAAAAGCCAACGAATTGTAGTAGGATTGAACATTCCCTAAATTAGAACTAGAGGGGATGTAGTAAAAATTGACAGTTAAATCCTGTCCGGCTTTTCGGTAATGATAAATTTGTCCTGATATGATATCCTTGCTGTGATTGGCTTCTATCTGAGAAGCTTCCATATCTATAGTCTGTTGCGGGAGATTTTGCTCCTTTTGCGGTATGGAAACAGGTTCACTAGCGGTTAATTGCCAACCGGGTAGAGGTATTTGCTGGGGAAAACTATAGGTAGCAACTTCGCCCAACTTCACGCTGTAATAAAACCAAAAATTAAATAAAATGATGATCAAACTAATACCTATGATTAGATTTGCATAGGACACTGGCTGGGATTTGCCAGAGGTGGTCTTTGACGGTGATAATGGAATTTGATTATTAGGTGATAGTAACAAAATTATGGTTCCAAAGGTTAGGAACGAGAGAACAGCAAAGATATTACCACCTTCATATCCATGCCAATAATGAAATGCAGGTTTATCTGTCACCACTAATGCCATAATTATTAATCGGCTGATGGAAAAAACCCCACTAATAAGGAATGAAAGGATAAAAGGCAAATAAATATTTTTCAGTAAAAAGGGAAAAAGAATTACTAGCGTGATGGAAAGTCTTAATAGCATGAGTAGGAGTGATATGCCAGTACATCCATCATATATATCAATCGCGCCACCATTAACATAAACTATAGTCCCTTGATTCACGGAATCAAATCCCAAGTACCATAAAACAAAAGAGGTTATTTTCGCAGAGATAAGTGTAACAGAAAACCGACCCAACAATAACAACAATAATCGGATAAAGATGAAAGTGAAAGTGGGAAGGATGACAATAATTGCTAATTCTTTCTGGAATTGTTTAATTCCTGTAAATCCTGATGCTAATAAGGCTAAACCAGTAGCACTAATCAAGGCAATAAAATACCAGGAAACCCAGATTGCTTCAACTAAAAAACCGGCCTTGATGTAAGGAATAATAACTAGGCAAAAACCAATGAAATTAGCAGGAGACCTGCTGACAAAAGCAATGTGATTGCGTCTATCGTAAATGTTAAATAAAATACTTGCATATAGCAACAGCAGGTATGACCAGTTTTGAACATCTTTGTCAACTAGCGAGTAGAGTGTTAAGTTAATTGCAGAAATCAACCCAAAGATGAATAGGAGTAGGAAAGTATGATCAAGTTTAACTTTCCTGAATCTTCCCATTTTACGTTTAATTGCTGACATCATCTGTAACATTCTAAAAAGCCTGGCCTATTTTGAACCAAACAAACACAAAGGTAAAACTAAGAATAAAGAGAGCAATAATTGTTCTATAACTATTTTTCCATATACTCTTAGATTGCTGTTGCTTGGCTTGGTCAGTTGCTTCGGAAATTCTTCTTTTGGCAATGAGTAAGTTTCGTTTAATTGAATCTTTGATCTGAGGATCTGGTAAATTTAATTCCTTTGGACTCAGGTTGATATTCTTACCAATAAGCTTAAGTTGTGCTGTAGTAACCCCAGAATTTAGACTCTTTTCTATTTGGCTTATTTGTTCAATATTGCTATTTTGCTGTCCGATGATCTGATTATTTACTGATTTTAATAAACGTCCTGTATTTACAAAAACCAGGGGAATTGCCAGGAAAAATGCGACTCCCATCAATAGGATTATCCAGCGAATAATTTTTTGAAAAATAATTTCTGGAAAGCGGATGTCATATTGATTTTCACTAAAATAACGAGTAAAAATAAACCCCAAACCAATCAAAAAAACCCAACTGTGTTCAGTGAATGCTCTAATGGAATTAAGTTGACTTTCAAAGTTTTGCAGTTGAAACTGGGAAGCAACATAGATAAAGTCTATGAATGACATAATCACAAGAGCATAACCGATGATTGGTAATAGACCAGTCAGATCACTACTATTAAATGAGATTCCTATTAATTTAACCCGACGGAAAAATTTGATAAAATTCCTGACTAAAGAGAAAAAGAAGAAGTTAATGCTTTTTTTAATGTTCTTCATGTTCATGATGTTTGTTTACGGTATATAGCACATTACATACTTAGAAAACTTTGTCAATGCGTAAGCCCTATAAGATTAATTAGCAGGAACAAAGCCAAACTATCTAATTGATTATAAATTGGGTAGTGTGTCAAAAATTTCGGTTTTTAGCTATTATTAGTAAAATTTATCTTTTAGAGATTCAATATAGTCATTGACTTATCAAATAAGCGATCGCTTCCCCTGCTTCAAGAAATATCCCCGACTTCTCCAAGAAGTCGAGGATTAAGTTGTTTAGATATCTCCGCGAATTTCTTCAACAATGCCATCACGCAGGACAACTTCCACCTGCATTTTACTAATCAAATTATCACCCAGTTCGATGCGGAAAAAGCTTTCCATTTGAAATTGGTTGACTTCTTGATCTAATTCCAACAATTGTACTTGCTGGAGGTTTTGCAGCATTTGGTTTTTCTGCTCTAGGAGTTCACTTTTCTTTTGATTGACTTGCAGTTGAATATTGTCAATTTGTTGGAGTGTTTGGGGTCCTGGTGGTTGAACACTTTGCTTTTGAATGGCGCTAATTGCTCTTTGTCCTTCAACGTCTAGTTGTTGTAGTTGTTGGTCAACTTGATTAATCTGAGCTTGGAGTTGCTGTTGTACTTCCTCTTTCCAGAGACTAGTAACTATGGCTTTGACATTAATTGGGCGTTTTAAAAGCAATTGAGGGTTGGAGACATCCATAAAATTTGTACGTTCACTCTTAAATAGTTTGTAGTGTGGAGAGGAGTCAGTAGGGGGTTCCCCGCCCAAGATTTAGGGGGAAATTAGGAAATTATTTAGCAAACATCTTGTCAATAATATCGCAATATCGTTCCATGACAACGTGACGACGGATTTTCAGAGTTTGTGTCATGAGTCCATTTTCAATTGAGAATTGTTCCTCAATGAGTTTAAATGCTCCAATACGATCATCGGCTCGATAGCTGGGACGGTTTTGGACTTCCCGATTTAATTCTTGACGAAACAAATCCTGGACTGTTCTACTCTCTAAGTCAATCGTTTCGGTATGATTTTGAGATTGGTTCCATGCGGCTAAGGCTTCTAGGTTAGGAACAATCAGAGCGCCAATGCTACGTTGATCTTGTCCTACTAACATAATTTGGTCAATGTAGGGCGATCGCAAACAAGCATCTTCTATAGGCTGTGGTTCAATATTTTCCCCGTTGGTTAAAACAATGGTATCTTTTGCTCTCCCTGTTAATACTAGGTCATTTTCAGGTGTCACCCAACCCAAATCACCACTGTCAAACCAACCTTCTGCGTCTATAGCTTTGTTTGTAGCTTGGGGATTTTGATAATAGCCCTGCATGATTTGTGGGCCTTTGAGCAGCACTAAACCCCGTTCTCCTGGGGGTATTGGTTGACGAGTCTCAGGATTGACAATTTTTACTTGCGTACCCGGAATTGGTTGCCCCGAGGAACCCCGTAAATTTCGCCAAGGACGACGAGCATTAGTTACTGGTGAGGTTTCTGTCAAACCATAACCTTGTAAAATTTCCACACCAACAATTTCAAAAAAGTTATCTATATATGCAGGTAGCGCCCCACCACCACTAATAACGTGCTTAATTTTTCCACCAGTGGCTTCTCGCACTTTGGCATAAACTAATTTTTCACCTAGTATATGGAGTGGTAACAAGGCTAATTCTACTATTTTGGCTTGGGAACGTTTCATAACTGAAGTATGAAGGTGATTTAAACTCAATCCCTGGGAAATACGTCGTGCTTCCACATATTTCTGGCTCATATCTAGTAAAAATTTGACCAATCTTTGTTTGTTGGCTGGTTGTTCGCGGAATTGTTTTTGCACTCCTTCATAAATTGATTCCCATAAACGAGGAACAGCAATCATATAATTGGGTTTAAATTTCTTTAAATCATTTTTAACAGAACGCAAATTAGTGTAAATTTGGGTACAGCCTTGAGAAAGGAGAAAATACTCACCACTGCGTTCATAACTATGCCATGTGGGCAAAATACTCAGAACGATATCTCCCTTCTCTGGTTGTACTACTGTTCCCAAGTTTCTAACTTGGTGCAGTAAATTTTTGTGAGATAGCATCACACCCTTGGGTTTTCCCGTAGTTCCAGAGGTATAAATTAAGGTTGCTAATGTTGCGCCAGTGTGCTTAGTTGCTACCAGGGTGTTATTGCTACCAATTTCTAATAACCGGGTAAAGTTCACCACTGGGAAATTAAATTCTGTGGGTGGTGTTTCATCGGAAAGGAGAACTACAAGTTTAATCGGTAATTCATCGAGTCCTGACCCTAATTTATTGAGAGTTTTGATATCCTCAACTACCAAGGCTGTACTACCACTGTGAGAAATAATATAAAGTAGTTCTTCTGGGTCTGCTTGGGCGCTACGGACTGCATTTACCGCTCCAGCAGTCATAATACCTTGATCGGCAATAAACCAGCGAGGACTATTATCAGCAATCAGGGAAACCCGTTCACCATAGGGAAGAGTTTCGCTATGGTGGGTATTGATACCTAGAGATTGTAAACCAGCCGCAAATAGTTGAATTTGCTCTGACAACTGACCATAGGTAATTTTTACTTCTGGTTTAGAGTGAGGATTATGTAGAGCAATAATATTATCAAATTTCTTTGCCGCTAGAGTCCAAATTTCCGGTAATGACTCAACATTTGTGTAATCTACTAAACTCCGTAAGGACAGACTTTCTCGCTCAGAAATGTTAGCTATTGCAGATTGGTTTTTTGTCATGAATACCACTGTAAGATTCAACTAATAATGCTATTTAATATTTAGTTTACACATTAATTGATCACAATTACTGAACTATTACCTTTCCATCTATAAAAATCTATGCTAAACTGATTTTATATAAACTAAATACTATGGTTGAGTCTTACTACATTTCCATATATTTTAAGACTAACCGCAAGACTAACCAAACTGTTCCTATGTAATTTCGTCAGGGAGTAATTCCCTATAGATTTGATGGATGTATTATTTCTCACCGTCATCAATGCGGGGGCTTGTTTAGCTTTACCCAAGCTGCTGTCTATAATTTTGGTTCGTAAACCTCAAGAATCTCAACCATTTTCCATTGTATCTGATTGCCAACCTGCCAAAATGGGAATCACTAGTTTTCCCTACTGTACAGCCTACACATTAACTGGTAGTCAATTTTGTAAATTTAGCCCGCGTTTTTGTAATCAATGTTCTCCTAATTAAAGAGGAAATTAGCGCGTACTATCTGCATTTTGGGCGTATTCCCTGTATTCTCTACATTTGGGCGCAGGGACTGCGCCCCTACTGGATTTCTATTTAATTTACTTATGTAATATCAAAGATATTTAAAAATTCAAAGTTGCTCAAATGTAGTGTTTATCAGGCAAAATAAAGATGTTTCGATCATCAGTACCTATAAAAAGGAGTTATTTATGAATTTAATGGATGGTATATTTTTAACACTATTAAATGCGGCTATTTGTTTGGTTTTACCTAAGCTGCTATCTTTGGCTTTATCGGCTAAAAACTAAAAGTCAATATCATCTTTAGGAGATTTCTGTTTTTCCCGTCGCCATTTTGCTCTAACTAAACGAATTTCATCAAAACTGTAGCTTTCACCTAAATTTTCCCGAATAGGCGTGAGTGAAATATCACCAACAACTTCTAAGATATTCCATATTTTCTTTTGGCGTTCTAGGGGGACTAATTTACTCAAGTCTAAAGACTGTTTTTTCTCAATTAAATCTGAGAGATGACGGATAATTGTCGTAGGGCGAATATTGCGTTTTTGGGCGATTTCTTCAATACTCAATCCTTGGTTATATAACTCTAATGTAGTTAATTCTGTACCAGATGGTGAGTGAGAATAAGGTGAGGAACTAACTCGATTAATAGTTTTTTCTGGCAAACCTTGTTGTTGGCAATAAGTCTGAATTTCTGCTAAGAACCTTTCGCCATACTGAGATAATTTATGGCTACCAACGCCGGAGAGATTGCCAAATTCATCTAAGGTTTTGGGTTGGCTTTGTGCCATTAATTTTAAGGTAGAATCATGGAAGATAACGTAGGGTGGTACAGCTTGTTCGTCTGCGAGTTGTTTACGAAGCGATCGCAATTTTTGCATCAGAACTTCCACATCTGCGGATTTGCCACTTCCCTCTTCCCAAGTCATCTTTTTGACTGTAGGAACAGCAATGGAAACTGGGCGTTGTTTTCGCATCACTTCCCAACTTAAAGCATTGAGTTTTAAAACTGAATAACCATCAGCCGTTTGTTCTATTAACCCTTGATGTAATAAGGATCTACATAACATTCGCCATTCATCTACTGTTTTATCTTTGCCAATTCCATAGGTAGAAAGTTGATCATGTTTATTAACAATAATTCTCTGATTTTTTCCGCCTCGCAAAACATCAATAATATGTAACATTCCAAATCTTTCTTTGCACCTAGCCACACAAGATAAAAATTTCATGGCTTCAATTGTCCAATCTTGAACAGGTTTGGGATAAAGACAATTATCACAATTTCCGCAATTGCCGGGAAATCTTTCCCCAAAATAACTTAATTGAATTGTGCGTCTACAATCTGTCCCTTCCGCATAATCAATTACCTGTCTTAGTTGCTGTTTAGCTATTAATTGTTCTTGAGGATCGGTTTTTTGATTAATACTCCATTCTATAGTTTTAATATCACCATAATTGAAAAATAACGTACATTTAGAAGGTTCACTATCTCTGCCCGCTCGTCCTGATTCTTGATAATAACTCTCCAAATTTCGGGGTAAATCGGAATGCACAACAAACCGCACGTCAGGTTTATTAATACCCATCCCAAAGGCAACTGTGGCTACCATGACTCGCACATCATCCCGAATAAACCGAGTTTGATTTTTTGATCTTTCCTCATCACTTAAACCAGCATGATAAGGCAAAACAGAAATCTTATCATTTTGGAGTTTTAACGTCAGTTCATCAACTTTTTTACGAGTCAAACAATAAATAATTCCTGAACCTTCATTTTCTCTAACTATTTCTAATAATTCGGCGTAAGCGCGGTGACTTTTAGGACGGACTTCATAATAAAGATTTTGGCGGTTAAAACTAGCAATATGAATACTGGGTTGTTTTAATCCTAATTGTTCAATAATATCAGCCCTAACTCTATCTGTGGCAGTAGCAGTCAGCGCAACTGTAGGCACATCAGGATAACGTTTGCGGAGTAATCTTAATTGCCGATATTCTGGACGGAAATCATGCCCCCATTCTGAGACACAATGGGCTTCATCAATGGCAAAGGTGGAAATCCCCACTTTTTCCTTAACTACGTCTAAAAGGGGGAGAAATCGGTCACTAACAAGGCGTTCTGGGGCGACATAAAGTAATTTTATTTTACCATTCATGATCGCTTCTTCTCGGGAGCGAACTTTATAGGCGTTGAGACTACTATTGAGAAATGTGGCAGAAATGTTATTAGTTCGCAGTGCTTCTACTTGATCTTGCATTAAAGCAATTAATGGTGACACTACTACAGTTAAACCGGGTTTCAAAAGTGCTGGTAATTGAAAGCACAGAGATTTCCCCCCACCTGTGGGCATGACTACCATTAAATCACGATTTTCCAACGCATCCTCGATAATTTGCCGTTGTCCAGGGCGAAATTGATCATAACCAAAATGATATTTTAAGGCTTTTTCTAAGTGGGGGTACTGAAGCATGGTAGATGATTGTGCTGGTGATGCTTGTCTGTGTAGTCTGAGGGTTTAGCATTGTGCTTTACCCCTACAGAAGATATTAGAATTTTAACTCACCTTGGGGGAATGGCGAAAGCTAGAATTTATAGATATTCCCAGACATTGTATTTTAGTCCAGCCAAAAATCTTGATTGAGAATAGATTCAATTTCTCGATTAAATTGCCATGTATCAGGAAATGAATATTGTGGATATTCGCGCTTAACTTTTTTAAGTGCTTGTTGATAAGCCACGTCAAAAATTTCGGCTGAGTAGGGACGTAAACTAGGGGAATCTTCTAGTATATCTTCTATTTCTACGCGCACATTATCAATAGTCCTTTCCCAGCCATTAAACTCTTGCGGCATATTCACATATACCCGTTTTAACAAGTGTTCAAAAAAAGCGCGTAAATGCCCTTTAAAAGCTCTTTTTGTTTCCTTACCCAAAGATTCAATTTCCTCAATTAAATTGTCAATATCTAGCTGATTAAAATCTCTAGCTCGTAGTTTTTGAACTATTTCTTCTGTCCACAGTAAATAGTCATCTTTATAAAGAGATACCACTTCTGTAGTTTTAACTGAAATTGCTTGTTTCATGGGTTATTTTCCTGTTACAGCAACCGCAAGATAGTGTCTCTCTTGGGCAACATATCATTCATTATTTTAGTGAGTCAAATAATAGGGCTGCAAAAATTATCTCTATGAATTGGGCGATCGCTAAATGTCAATTTCTGATAATGTGTATAATAACACGCTGGCTCTAATTAAATCAAACCAAGCTTTGCGGGGGATGAGTGGTTATTTGAGGAACTACCTTGATTTTCAGGTTGTTTTACTTAAATTCTAAAATTTCTTCTATCCATAGTTATAAAAAAGTGACGTGAACTGATAATATCTGTATTTGTAATGATATTATATACTCCTGTTGCTTTATATACATAAAAACTTCTTATGCATGAGGTTTCTACTAAGCTCCTAGCGATTTTCCAGAATGTGAATGAGTGGCTGAAGTTTGCAGAGGCTAAAAATGGTGTTCTGCTGGCTTTTTCTGGTGCTGCTATTACTGCAACTATCACTCTTTTAGTCACAGCACAAAATATTCCCCATTCTTTAAATTTTGGGTTGTTGTTAACAACGATTCTGCTTTGTATTTGCGCTTTGATTTGTTCTCTTTCTTTTTTGCCTAAAACAAATCTAGAGGATCTTTTCTGGTTGCGAGATAGACGAAATAAAAAATCAAATTCCCAAGATCCAATAAAAGATAATTTTTGGTATTTTGGACATTTACAGAAATATAAACCGGATGAATTACTGGAAGCATTGAATGAACCCTATTTTCATAGTAATCTAAATATAGCTAAACTAGCTGACAGAAAAGAATACAAGGAATATAAAGATATTGCTGCACAAATTACTATTAATGCCGAAATTGCTTTTTTGAAGTTTGAAGTTTTTACCTATGCGATAAAGGTTTTAATTGCTTCTATTTTAGTAATTCCCTGTTCAATTCTGATAAGTTTAATTATTTATCATCGTTTGTGATCTTTATGATATATTCAATTATTTTTGACAACAAAAACGAAATATATATAATTTAAATATATACATTCTGTAAAAGTTTGGCAATGCTAAACTCCTACAGCGAACTATATTTAATATTCACAATTTTATCAATTTAGATTTATTCACAGAAGATAACAGCACCTATGTCACAAGAAAACATCCAATTAACTGTAGTTCAACTCGATTTATTTCAGTCTTCAAAATCAACTAAATTTATTGAAGATCAATTAGGTATACAAGGTACAAAACTCTTTGTTGAGCAAATTAGAAAATTTGTTGAAGATGCTTTTAATCCAATTAGGATTACATCTATTTACAACGAAACTTATTCTTTGGGTGGAGATGGTTATCGTATATTATTTAAAGATGTTGATGATGCCTATAAGTTTGTTAAAGATTTTTGTATAAAGGTTGATAAATATAACATCACAAAAGATAATAAGCGACTTTTTCGTATTGGTGCAGCAACGGGTAATGTTCTATATGATGAATCTCAATCAGGTATTGACAGAATAATAGGGCATCGTGTTTTGTTTACAGTTTCACGAATGGTTACAGTGGCAGATCCTGGTTGGTTATATATTGATAAAGCAACATATCAAGCACTACCTCAAGAGTCACAAAAGAATTTTACTCTGAGAAATATCGAAGGAAAAAAGCATGAAAATAATTTTGATGCTTATGGTTGTCCAATGTTATATGATGCTTCGCCCTTCATGCAGCCTTTTAATTTTGAAATTGCTATTATAGATAGGAAAAACAAAGTTAGTTACAAAAGCAAAGAAACTAAAGAAGTAAAAATTGAAGCTAAATATTTTATTGAAAAGTTAGTTAATAATGTAAACCTAGAAAATAATGTAATCTTAGAAATGATATCTATCCCAAGTGGAATATTCCAGATGGGAACAACAGAGGATGAAATTGAGAGGTTATGTAAACTATATAATGAAGACTATTTTAGACGAGAAGGAGAACAACATGGTGTAACTATACAATCTTTCTGTTTGGGTCGCTATCCTGTCACTCAAGCGCAGTGGAAAGCAGTAGCTTCTTTCCCACAAATAAATCGAGAACTAAATCCTAACCCATCTCATTTTCAAGGAACAAATCGCCCTGTTGAGTGCGTTTCTTGGGATGATGCGGAGGAGTTTTGCTTACGCCTCTCACATCATACTAAAAAACAGTACCGCCTTCCTAGTGAAGCAGAATGGGAATATGCTTGTCGCGCTGGGACAAAAACAGCATTTCATTTTGGTGAAACACTGAAAACAGACTTGGCTAACTATAATGGCAAATATGGTGGTGAAGGAGATTATCGAGAGGAAACAACAGAAGTAGGTAGTATGAAGTTTGCTAATAGGTTTGGATTATACGATATGCACGGAAATGTATGGGAATGGTGTCAAGACCATTGGCATGATAGCTATGAAGGTGCGCCTACAGATGGAAGCGCATGGATAAACACAAGTCATAATACAAAAGGAAGAATTCTTCGCGGTGGTTCTTGGTATACTGGTCTTGCAAATTGTCGTTCAATGCGTCGTCTTTACGCTAATTCAGGACAGGAACATAACACTTACGGGTTTCGAGTTGCTTGTAGTTCTTCATGGATTTTGTAGTTTTTTAGACTTTGAGTCTTTCGCTTGCAAGGGAAAAATCTTTTTAAGAAATCAAGAATGATGCCAAGCTTGATAAAATTCTGGATAGGGCATATTTTGGGCGCAATTCCAAATCAGATCATAGTCTTCACTATCTAGTTTATAGCGACGTAAAGCTTGCACCACCAAGAATATATCTTTATTGCTGGTGACTATCTTTCCTAAGCTTTTAGCGGCTAGTTTATGGGTGTACTCATTCTGTGATTTATCCAGAAGTTGCACTAATGCGGCAATGGCTTTTTCATTATTTATACCTATATTGCCTAAACTTTCTAGTGCATAGACAATAATTTCATCATTTTCTGATGTATTTATAAGTTGTAATAAAGTGGAGATAGCTTTTTCGTTACCAGGATCTATATTTCCTAAGCTTTCGGCTACTTGCACAAGGATGTACTTATTCTCTGATGTATCTAAAAGTTGCCCTAAAGCAGAAATAGCTTTTACATCACCTTTGCCTATTTCTCCTAATGTATAAAGTGCTTGACTAATCGCTTCTTCATCCTCTGATATATCTAAACTTTGGATTAAATCGGCAATGGCTTTTTCGTGATCAGTTTCTATTTGATATGGGGTTGTAGCCGCTTGAAGAATAACGGCTTTTTCGTGGTTATTGTCTATTTTCCCTAATCTATTTGTATATTTATTACCTGATCTATCTAGTAATTTTACTAGAACAGAAATGGCTTTCTCATTGCCAATGCCTATTTTTCCTAGGCTTTCAGCTACTTGCCAATAAATAGAATCATTTTGTGCTGTATCTAAAATTTGCACTAAGGCAGAAATAGCTTGTTCATTACCATAGCCTATTTCTCCTAAGCTTTCAGTCGCTTGCTTACGGATATCATTGTTATCTGATGTAGTTATAATTTCTAATAAGGCAGAAATAGCTTGTTCATTACCATAGCCTATTTTTCCTAAGCTTTTAACTACTCGTCTACGAATGTCTTTATCCTGTGACGTATTCAATAGTTGTATTAAAGCGACAACGGCTTTTTCACTACCAGATCCGATTGTTTCTAAGCTAGTAATGGCGAGAGAAAGGGTAAAATTTTGTTGTAATGTGTTGATTGATTGGACTAAAGTATCTATAGCTTTGGTTCTGTCAGTTTCTTGAAGTCCTACAGTGACTTGCTGTTCAATGCTATTGAAACGATAATAATCTAATTTCCAATTTACCAGTTGTTGAACTATGTTATCAGCTTTTGTAGATTCTGGGAATTGAGCGATCGCTGCTGCTGCTAAAAAATAGGCGCGATAACCATAAAAACCCTTACCCTGATATGGTACACAGCCATCTTCAAAATTGACCAAAGCTTGAATAAAAGCCTCTTTTGACTCTTGGGGTACATCTTTGCGTCCAAACCAGGATAATATTGCTGGTTGCCATTGGGGGTCAAAAATGCGGTATGCTTGACTGTCTATGGGTTGATTTTTATGGTTTTTGGGTAAGAAGACATCCCAATCATCAATCGCTGTTGTGACAAAATCCTCTGGTTTCATAAATTTACTATATCAATAAAAGTTATTTTGATATTGACAGGGTGGTATTTTGAAAAAAATTACTAGAATTTAGTGTATCACGTTAATAAATTATCATTTTCAATGTAACAATATGAATTATTAACTTTTTTTTCAGACTCAAATCATGAAAGCAATTTGGAATGGTGCTATTCTAGCCGAAAGCGATAATACCGTAGTTGTTGAAGGAAATCATTATTTCCCTGCTGACGCTATTAATAAGGAATACTTTACAGACAGCAGTACTCATACCACTTGTCCTTGGAAAGGGGTTGCTAGTTACTATAGTATTGAAGTTGGTGGACAAGTTAATAAAGATGCGGCTTGGTACTATCCTAGCACTAAGGAAAAAGCTAAAAATATCGAAGGTTATGTTGCTTTCTGGAAAGGCGTAAAAGTCGAAGCTTAGACTAAGATTAAATTAACCATATAGCCAGGGAATCAATTCCCTGTCTAATAGCTAAAGTCGGTTAAAACCGACTAATTTTTTCTAGCTTTTTGAATTTTGAGAAAGTTTACAGCACTTTCTCCTGTTATGAATCCGTAGGGGCGGGGTTTCCCCGCCCTTGCTAGGGGTTTCCCCGCCCTTGGTAGGGGTTTCCCCGCCCTTGCTAGGGGTTTCCCCGCCCTTGGTAGGGGTTTCCCCGCCCTTGGTAGTATTTATTAAAGCAAAAACCGCTGTATTTATATCTACTTCTAATCTTTGGCGATAACAATATCATTAGATTTAATTACAGCATAGGCTTCTGTCCCTTCAGATAATTCTAATTCTTCAGCCGAAACCCTAGTAATCATGGAAGTTAACTCAACTTTGTGAACGATTTCTAAAGTTATTTCGGTATTTATACTGCCTGTAGTGACTCGTTTTACAATTCCTTTTAAAACATTGCGGGAACTAACTTTTAAGGCTTTTTTGGGACTAACAATTTCAAATTCAACATTTTTTGTTTCCGCTTGTTCTGGTGAAGTTGATGATGATATAGACGGTGCTGAATATTGTTTAAGTCCCCGGACTAATTCTCGCAAAATCTCTGTTTTAGTCCGTTGGGAGTTTTGACAAAATTCTTCTAATATCTTGCGTTCTTCTTCGGATGTTTGAAATGTCACCCAACCCTGGTCTTTTCTTGGCATAAAATTACTAATTTATTGAGTAAGTATAATCTTGATTCAATCCTAGCAACAATCAATATAATCAAGGGCGCAGGCCCTGCGCCCCTGGGGGTTTCTGTATATTGCTAATTCATTTTATGCAATGCTAGAAATACCGAAATCTGGGGGTATATCTTGCAGTCTTCCCGGTCCAATAGCTTGTAATCCTTCTTTGAGGATAATATCGCCAGTGTACAAGGCTTTACCGACTATCACACCTGTGACACCTTGGGGTTCTAAGGCTAATAAACTTAATAAATCGGTGACGGAACTTACGCCACCGGAAGCTATTACGGGTATGGAAATTGCTGCTGCGAGTTCTCGTAATGCGTCTAAATTCGGTCCTGCTAATGTGCCATCGCGGTTGATATCAGTGTAAATGATGGCTGCTGCACCTAATTCTTGCATCTGTACTGCTAGTTGGGTGGCTAATACTGTTGATGTTTCCAACCAACCACGAGTTGCGACTAAGCTGTTACGGGCATCTATGCCAATAATAATTTGTTGGGGAAATTCTTGACAAAGTTCTTGGACTAATTGAGGTTGTTCGACGGCGACAGTGCCGAGAATTGCCCAATTTACACCCAGGTTGAATAATTGTACGACACTGGTGCGATCGCGCAATCCTCCCCCAACTTCAATGGGTATGTCAAGATTATCTCTAATGGCTGCAATGGCGGCTAAGTTGACGATTTTCCCGGCTTTTGCACCGTCTAAGTCAACTAAATGTAGTCTTGTCGCACCTTGGTCTGCCCACATTTTCGCCACTTCGACGGGGTTTTCGCTGAATACTTGCGATCGCTCGTAGTCTCCTTTATATAGTCGCACACAGCGACCTTCTAGTAAATCAATTGCGGGGATTACTTCCATAATTTGTCAGTTGTTCGTTGTCCATTAACTATTCCCTACTTCTTACCTCTTCCCTCTGAACTGTCACCTGTCAGCTGTTCCCTGTCACCTAATTGCTGTACTGCTTGGCGAAAACCCAAGACTAGTAAGATGTTAGCAAGGGTTAAAAAGACTTCTGCACCGCCATGTAACCAGTCTATATTGGCTAATTGTTCTCCGTACTGCACTTTGGCGTAAATGGCGGCGGGGATGGTGATAGCCACAAATACCAATGTGCCGTAAAATCCATATAGGGCTAAACGTGGCATTTGGGGAACGCGGCTAATAAACCACAAGAAACCCAGATAGGGAAAGAGAGAGAGGGCAAAGAGGGTTTCTTTTGATATCATTGTTCTGATTTGATGGATTGTGTCTCAATGGGGTTTGCAGACTTGGTGGAACGCCAAATTACATAAGCTGCCGCCCAAAGGGTAAAGTTACCAACTAATGTCATGGTAGCTTGTAGGGTGACTAACCATTCTAATGATTCAGAATTGTCGAAATAATGCCAAGTACAAGCACACATTGCGCTAATTAAAGCTGGTAACATGGCAAAGGACAATCCCCACCAACTACGATTTTCTGTAAGTTCACCATAAGTCCAAATTAGCCAAATTGCGGCTATCCACTCAATGACGCTAGAAATATGAATTATCCATGTGGGGATTGAAAGTACGTGCATAATTGTTTGTCAGTTGTCAGTTGTCAGTGGTAGATAACTAGGTTGAAAAAATTGGTAGTCCAAAATCTAAAATCTAAAATTCAAAATGGGGAAAATGCGGGTTTTATTGTCTGGGTATTACGGTAAGGGTAATGGTGGTGATGAAGCTTTGTTAGCCACACTTCTGCAAATGTTACCACTTGATGTTACTCCTGTGGTGCTTTCTGGAAATCCTGAAGAAACTCATCGGCGTTATGGTGTGGAATGTTACAACCGAATGGCGGTTTTACAGGTTATCAAAGCTTTGCGTTCTTGTGATGCTTTTGTTTGGGGTGGTGGCAGTTTAATTCAAGATGCTACCAGCAGCATTAGCCCTTTTTATTATGGCGGATTAATGACTTTAGCTCAAGTTATGGGTTTGAAAACCATTGCCTGGGGACAGGGTATAGGTCCATTGTTGCGTTCCCAAACTCGTTCGTTAGCAAAGGGGAATTTTGCAGGTTGTACTCAAGTGAGTGTGCGCGATCGCTCCAGTTCTCAGTTATTATCAGATTGGAGTATACCGCATATCCTTGCCCCTGACCCAGTTTGGGCGTTAGAATCGAAGCCAGTCCCGGAATTAGTAGATTTACCAAAACCCAGAATTGCAGTTACTTTAAGAAATCATCCTCAATTGACAGAAAATAGGTTAGCAAATTTGACTCAAGCTTTAGTTAATTTGCAAAAAGAAACCCAAGCTTTTATTTTATTATTACCATTTCAAAAAAGTGAAGATCTAGGAATTGCGGAAAAAATTCACACTCAATTACCAGATGTGAGTAGAGTTCTTTGTTCGGAAGATCCACAAATTTTAAAAGGTGTATTTCGCGGCGTGGAAATGTCCATAGGAATGCGTCTCCATAGTTTAATTATGGCAGCTAGTGAAGGTTCTCGTTGTTTTGCATTGAGTTATGATCCCAAGGTCAACCGATTAATGGAAGATTTAGAAATACCTGGTTGGGATTTAAAGGATTTACCAGATGATGTAGATTTAATTAGTAAAACTTGGATTGATTATTATAATAATGGTGCGGCTTTGTCACCTCATAAAATTCAATCTTTAGTAAATGGGGCTTTTTTGCATCAAGATTTGTTAAAGGAAGCGTTAACATGAAATTTATTCTATAATTTAGTTAATGTTGATATTATCCCCAAGGAGATTCATCATGACAGCTATTACCGTCAACTTAAACCCCATTATCCAACTTACCGACAACCAATTTTATCAACTCTGTCGAGAAAATCCTGAAGTTAAATTTGAACGCAATGCAAAAGGAGAAATATTGATCATGTCACCAACCGGAGGAGAAACAGGAAAACGTAATGTAGAAGTTGCAGCGGATTTTGTGTTTTGGAATCGTCAAACTAAATTAGGAGTTTGTTTCGATTCTTCCACCTGTTTTCAACTTCCCAATGGTGCAAATCGTTCTCCTGATGTTGCTTGGATAAAAAAAGATAGATGGGATAAACTTACAGTAGCAGAACAAGAAAAATTCTCACCAATTACCCCAGATTTTGTTTTAGAATTAATGTCACCTAGTGATAATTTGCAAGAAACACGAGCAAAAATGCAAGAGTATATAAATAACGAAGTTAAATTAGGTTGGTTAATTAATCGGAAAATGCGCCAAGTGGAAATTTATCGTCTTGGTAAACCAGTGAAAATATTAGACTCTCCTCAAGAATTATCAGGTGAAGATATTTTACCAGGGTTTATTTTAAATATGGAAATTGTTTGGGGATAAATATTATTTCTTCGTTTGATTGCTGAAATTCAACAACTACAATATTTGGATATAAATGGCTCTACCGTACTTAGTATGCTAAACTAAAATTTTCTGATCAATATCCAAAATTTATTTTACACAGCAAGCTTTATGAGATTTCTTTGTTCAAATTTTGCATATTATGGACTCAAGAGCCATAATCCTAAATTCTAATTCTTGACTCTAATTATGAACCAGCGACTAACTCAAGAACAATTAAACCAAATAATTACTGAAGTCCAAGCATTGCAATTACGTCAAGAAGCAGAACTTGATCAACAACAAGTTAGAGACATTCTACAAGATCTGAATTTAGCACCGGAATTATTAGATGAAGCCTTGATTCAAGTGCGGCGTAAACAAGCTTTAGAAGTCCAACAACACCGCAATAAATTGATTAGCTTGGGAGTAGCTACGACTATAATTATAGGAATAGGACTAACAGTATTTTTTAATCAACAACAAAGTTCTTTACTCGCTAATGTTTCCGCCCAGAAGGATAGAATTACCCTAGAATCAAATAATGGGAATTTAAACAACATCTCCCGTTCAGCTAATGCAGAACTTTTCTATCGGGTAACTTTGAAAGATGCACCTGTCGGTAAAAAACTCAATCTTTCTTGTCATTGGATTGACCCCAGTGGTCAAATTGTCAAGCAAAATAATTATCAAACTCGTGAAGTTAAAACTTCTGTTTGGGAGACCTTTTGTCGTTATACTATTAATTCTCCGGCAAATGTGGGCAATTGGCAAGTGGAAATGTTTCTTGATAATCGAAAAATTAGTCAAGAAACTTTTGTGGTGCAATAGTTATGTTTCCTTTTCATTTTATTGGTTATTGGGGTAATCAGAAAAAAGAGTTTCTCACGCCAAGGCGCAAAGGCGCAAAGGAGGAAGGAAAGTTATTTTGGGATGTTGTTTATGTTGGTTGTGAGTCTCTACCTGCTTTACCACGAAATATGATTGCGGGTATTTCTGCTGGGGGGTTTTCTGATGCTTGGGATGTTTGGGTAAGTGTAGAATCAAATAAGTTAATTTTGGCAAGGGAAGCTTTTGGACGGGTTTCTTTATTTTGGACTCAGCAAGGTGGGGTGATTTGGTTTGCTTCTCAATTACAATTACTTTTAGAAGTTATGGAAAAACCGGAAGTTAATATTTCTGGTTTATATGGTTATAGTTGTTTTTCCTATGTTCCTAATCCTCTGACTCCGGTAAGTAATGTGTTTTCTGTGGCTGGGGGAACTGAGGTGATTTGGCAGGATGTTGATAATCCTCAAGTTGGTAATATTTATCAATGGTGTGAATCAAAGTCACAAATTGAAGATGAAAAGACCGCAGTCTCTCAATTACAGGTTTTACTACAAAATTCTATTCAGAAACAAATTGCTGATTTAAAAGATGAACCTGTGGGGGTTTTTCTGTCTGGAGGTTTGGATTCTTCTCTTGCTGCGGCTTTATTGGTAAAAGCTGGGGTGAAAGTTCGTGCTTACACTTTAGATTTTGGTAAGGTGGGTATTTCTGAATATCCCTATGCTGAAGAAGTAGCAGCATTTTTGAATATTCCTTTAGTGAAAGTTGATGCCAGTCCTGGTAATATTAAAAAGGCTTTAATACCTACCATCAAAGCCTTAGATTTACCTTTTGGTGACGGTGTAACTGTTCCTTTATATCTCCTCAATCAAGTCGCTTCTCAAGAAACGCAAGTGATTTTTAATGGTGAAGGTGGTGATCAATTATTTGCTGGTTGGACTAATAAACCTTTAATTGCTGCGGGTATTTATCAAGGGGAACATCCTAATCAGGAAGAAGGTTTTATTCACCAATATCTGCGGACTTTTCACCGTCTTTGGGGTTATGAATCTAGGGTATATCAGCCGGAAATATATGCTCAGATTCAAGGTTTAAATGCTCAAGAATGGTTGTTAAATGCTCTTGATGCTAATTTTTGTCCTTCGTTGTTACATCGCCTCCGACGTGCTAGTTTGCTGTTAAAAGGAGCGCAAAATATTCACCCTCGTGCGACTGCGTTAGGTTTTGCCCATGGATTGGTTGTGCGATCGCCTTTTTGTGATTTACTTTTAGCAGAATGGACTTTTCAGCTATCTGGAGAACTCTGTCTACACGGTGCTTGTGAGAAGTATATCCTCAAACGTGCAGCAGAAAATTGGCTACCTGCAAAAATTGTTTGGCGACAAAAACGCGGTATGGGTGTTCCCTTAACCTCTTGGTGTTTAAATGATTATTGGCATGATCTTGGTAATTGGTTAAATCCTGGTATACTGAGTTATGAGAACTGCTTTTTTCCTGATATTGCGTCACAAATTGTTAGAGGTGAACTAGGGGGACAAATTCAAGGACGACGAATTGGGGAAAGTCTGTGGTTACTCATAATCTGGCAACTTTGGCGTTATCATGTTTTTGGTTCTAAATTAGGCAAAAAGTCTTTATATCATCCATTTATTTTACCTCGATGGTTATGGAAAAAGTACCAGCAATCCCAAATTTAGAACTAGCACTTGCACAGGAGTTATTGCAAGTTTACGGTTCTCCTTTATATGTTTATAATGGGGATATTTTACGCCAAACTATTGCACATATTACCAAATCTATTAGTTATCCCCATACAAAGTTTCACTTTGCCAGTGTCACCAATGGCAATATTGCTTTATTGAAAATATTTAAAAATGCTGGTTGGGGACTTCATGCTAATACTCCCGGTGATATTTATTTGGGTTTAAATGCAGGTTTTCATCCCAGTAATATTGTTTATAGTGGGAGTAATTTGAATCGGGAGGAAATGGCACAGGTTCTTGATTGGGGTGTGACTACTCTCAATTTGGATAGTATTTCTCAGTTGCGTTTGTGTTGTGAGGTTTTTTTATTTCGCGCAAGGACGCAGAGAAGCAAAGACACAAAGTTAAATATTGGTCTGCGGTTGAATGTTTCGGAGGATAGTCGGATTGGTGTTAGTTCGGTGAATTTTGATGAGGCTGTTTCTATTACTTCTACTGCGGGTTTGCAGGTGACGGGTTTACATTTTTATCGTGGTACGGGAACTAATGCAACAACTGCTTTTACTGATGTTATTGATGCGGTTTTAGCAACTGCACAAAAGTTACCAGATTGGCAATATTTGGATTTTGGTGGTGGTTTTGGTTATCCCTATCATCATCATGGTATAGCTTTTGATTGGGAAAGATTTGGTCATGAGTTAAGTACAAGAATTGCTAATTTAGGCAGAAAAATTAATTTGGTAATTGAGCCGGGACGTGCTGCTATTGCCGGTTGTGCGACTATGTTGGCTAAGGTTGTTTCTGTAAAATGGCAAGGAGAAAAACAAATTATTGGTGTTGATTCTACTATCGCTAATATTTCTGTAATTTCTGTACATGGAGGTTATCGAGAAATTGTCGCTTGCAAAAATCCAAATTATGAAAAGTATTTAACAGATGTTTGTGGAAATACAACTTACTCACGAGACTATTTAGGCAAAAGTTGTCAACTTCCTGCTTTAGAAATTGGCGATATTATTAATATTTTAGATGTTGGCGCTTATGGTTATGCTATGTCTTCTCACTTTTTACATCGTCCCAGACCTGCGGAAGTATTATTAGAAAATGGTAGACATCGTTTAATTCGTAAACGGGAAGATCACAGTATTTTACTTAACAACCAAATATTCTAAAAGGAAAGATCCCCGACTTCTATGATTAATTATTAATTTCATGACAAAATCAAAAAAGAAGTCGGGGATCTGAAATAACAATTTTTAATCCACTCAAAACTAACAAAACCATGAAATGTATTAAATGCGGAACTGATAATAATTTAAAAGATAGAACAGCAAATCAAGGAAGATGTACTAAATGTAATCATCCTTTTGCTTTTGAACCTACAGCTATGGGAAATCTGAAAATTACAGATCCTCTGTTTGCTAAAATCATTAGTGATATTTCTGCTAAAAATACCTTATTTTTCACACCTAAACAACTACTTTACTTTTTAGATGGTCGGTTGAGAAATAAATCATTTCAACCATTAGGATTTGGTTGTTCATATCTATTCTTTAATATTTGGTCTACAGTATTTTTCGGTGGTTTCTTGAGTGGAATATTGGGAACTAGTTCGTTTTTAATTGTCAATGCAATTTATCAAATAGGCGTGGTTATTTATTTATTTAATAACACAAATTCCACAAAATTAAATAGGGCTAGTCGCAAAGCAAGTGCGAAATCTTTACAAAGATTAGGCATTTTGATTTTGGTTGTGGGAATCTTAGCAAGTTTATTTATCTTTCAATCATTTACTCTATTTGTTTTTGTCGTCGTTCTAGGGACATCTTCACTATTTTTAGGAACTCAACAATTAGCAAAAGTGGATAAATTAGCACAAGAATTATTAATTTCTCAACCTCAATTACAAGAATGGTTAAACCGCTGGGAACAAATCAATAATATCCCGGAAACAATTCTCCCTTCTCCACGACAAGAAATTACACCAGCTACAATAAATCCTGATGTTACTGCTTACAGTTTTGATAGATTAGTAGTTTGTGATAGTGCGATTATTGCACAATTATTAATTGCTAATAATTTCCACTTTGAAAATAACTGTGCAATTCTCAGTATTACTGGTTATCCCCAAAGCATTTTCAGTACCACAATGGAAATGCTGCGGCGTAATCCTGATTTAAAAGTTTATGCTATCCATGATTGTAGTCCTAAAGGTGTGAGTTTAATTAATCATCTCCGCAACAGTGAACGTTGGTTTCTGAATAGCAGTGTGACAATTATTGATATTGGACTTTTCCCCAGACAAATTATCGCTACGAAGGGAGGAATGTTTATCCAATCCTCTCCAGATTTAGCAACCGCAGCTAAACAATTATCAGGGGAAATTCGTCAAGGTTTAACTTCTGAAGAATTAGCTTGGTTAGAAGCTGGTAAATTTGTTGAATTGGAATCTTTGACACCACAAAGATTAATTCAAGTTCTGCGAAGTGGTATTTCTGGAAGTTCAAATTTAGAAACTGATGATAGTAGTTTAATTTTAATGGGTGATTCAGGCAATAATATCTATATGGTAGAAAATTTTGGGTAAAATATGGATTTACTCCAGGGGGAAAGTAAAATCCCCCAAACCCTCTTCACTATTGCCTCTTACCTTGCCATAACGACGATTTTCAAGGCTAACCTACTTAAATCATGGTTTAGACCTTGATGATTTTAAAATTTTCTCCATCATCCGATTAGCTTGGGAACTATAACCACCACCAAACAAATTAAAATGATTTAAAACATGATACAGATTATATAATGTTTTTCTGGTTTCATATCCTGGATCTAAAGGATATATCTCTTCATAACCCTGATAAAAACTTGGCGGAAAACCTCCAAATAATTCTGTCATAGCGATATCAACTTCTCTATCACCAAAATAAGTTGCAGGATCAAATATTACTGGTTCACCTGCAACCGTAAAACCTGCATTTCCTCTCCATAAATCCCCATGTACTAAAGCCGTTTGAACTTGATAATTTGCTAATAATTCAGGAATAGCTGCTAATAGTTTGTCTGCTAATGGAAAACTGCCACCGCGTTTTTTTGCTAACTTAAATTGATAACCTAAACGGTGTTGAATATAAAATTCAATCCAAGAGTGAGAAAAATTGTTAATTTGCGGTGTAGAACCGATAGTATTATTAATATCCCAGCCAAAACCTTTATCACTGGTAGTTTTGTGCATTGCTGCTAATTTGCGTCCCATTTCTGGCCAAGATTGATGATTACCAGTGGTCATTTCTAGCCATTCCAAGACAAGATAGCTAGAATTGCCTGTAGTTCCCCAACAGATTGGCCCAGGAACGCGGATAGTTCCTGTGGTAGACATTTGCTTTAACCCAAGCATTTCCGCTGCAAACATTGAGACGTGAGAAGCTTGATTCAGTTTAACAAAATAAGTTAATTGGCGATCGCTAATCGCAAAACCCTGATTAATACACCCACCACTGATGGATAAATGCTGCTGACTGACAAATTTTTCGCCAGTAACTTGGCTAATATGGGTATCAATTTCCGTCCAAATCATAAAACCTGTAGGGGCGGGGTCTCCCCGCCCTCAATTAATTTATATTGCATCAGCGTAATAACCGCTATAATCAGCAAATTCAGTGATGAAAATGAATACCTATGAAGATATCATAGACAAATTCCCAAAAGTCCTGCTTCTGCAATAAACCGGAAGTTTGCGGACTGCCTTTTTCGTCTAATAATGGCTTCATCAAATAATAAGCTGGCTGATAATTGTACCAAGGAATCGAAGGCCAGAGATGATGAATCAGATGATAATTCTGCCCCAAAATTAGGATATTGAGAACCTTACCAGGATAGACGCGGGCATTTTTCCAGCGATTTCTCTCGACAAAAGGACGGTGAGGTAAATAATCAAAAAATAACCCCAAAGTTATTCCTACCAAAAAAGCGGGAATAAACCAAAAGTTAAGAATATAGCCCAAAAAATGATATTGGACAGAAATATAAACAATAGTAATGATAATTAGGCGACTAATAAACCATTCCAGTAGTTCATAATTACGCCATAACCGTCTTTGAAAGAAAAATACTTCATGGTACAAAAATCTCACCGCAATTAACCACAGCGGACCACCTGTCGAAACATAATGGTCTGGGTCATCCTTGGGGTGATTGACATTACCATGATGCTGTAAATGTACTCGTGTAAATACTGGAAAAGCAAAAGCTAGAACCAAGGCACTACAATGGCCTAACATAGCATTAACAATTCGATGGCGATGGGCAGATTGGTGACAAGCATCATGAATCACCGTTCCTGAACAATGAAGTGCTAGAGTATTGACACCAAAACACAACCAATGCGGCCATTCCCAAAGCCAATACCCAAAGTTAGACAAAACCAACATCATCACCACCACTAAAAACATTAATAGTGTGGGATTAAAATCACCAGGAGGTGATAAAAGTTCTTTGGGGGGAATTGTCAGTGGCTTTTGTGCCTCCGACGTGATCATTCTTAACTCCTTTAATCATCAATCTTTACGGATCATACTATTATTCTTAGTGAATAGTAAAGTTATGTAAAGCAAGATTTATCCAGAGTCGTGATTAAGAATATGTAAATAAGGCTATGATTCTTGGCTAAATGAACTATCCCTGGCGATTATAAATCGCGGCTACACAAGCAAAGTCCGCCTACGCGGACTCAGAGAAAATCAAAATTTTTCAACCCACCCAGGTGGGTTTTGTGTGTGTATTCGTGACTTCCAGTCGCCCGGCGCAAGATGTGAATGATCAGATTAGTGTACGATATCAAAACTATACCATAATTAGCTCCCTAACTGCTTATAACATTGATATAGTAGTGACCGAAAAGAGAGAGTCTGTTTAATTCACAACCATTTGCAAAAAGATGGCGATCAATGGAAAAATGATTTGCTGATACACTCAGTTTTTCATGATCCAAATCTCAGACCTTAAATGGTATGAGAAAAGATGACCATAAATTCCCAGGTAGATCCCCAAAATCTTGAACCCAGCCCATGACGCAATTAAGAGATTCTCAGCGCCGAACTAAAATTGTTGCTACTATCGGACCTGCTACCAGCAGTCCAGAAATGCTGAAGGCGATTATTGAAGCGGGTGCAACAACGCTACGGCTCAACTTTTCCCACGGAACTCATGCTGATCATCAGCGGAGTATTAGATTAATTCGGCAAACCGCTTTTGAACTGAACAGACCGGTAGCAATTCTGCAAGATTTACAAGGTCCAAAAATTCGCTTGGGACGGTTTGAAACTGGTTCGATAATTTTAGCAAAAGGCGATCGCTTCATATTGACAAATCGCCCCATAGAAGGGACACAGGAAATAAGCTGCGTTACCTACGATTACTTAGCCCAAGAAGTCCCCGTCGGTTCAAAAATCCTCCTCGATGATGGCAAAGTCGAAATGGTAGTAGAGGAAATTAACCACGAAAAAGGCGATTTACATTGTCGGGTCACAGTTCCCGGTAAACTTTCCAACAACAAAGGTGTTAACTTTCCGGGAGTATACTTATCCATCAAAGCCATGACCGACAAAGACCGCGAGGATCTGATGTTTGGTCTAGACCAAGGAGTTGATTGGGTAGCCCTTTCTTTCGTCCGCAATCCCCAGGATATTATCGAAATTAAAGAACTAATTTCCAGCACCGGCAAAAATGTCCCTGTAGTTGCCAAAATCGAAAAACACGAAGCCATTGAACAAATGGAAGCAGTGTTGTCTTTGTGTGATGGGGTAATGGTTGCCAGAGGTGATTTAGGTGTAGAACTACCAGCAGAAGACGTACCTGTATTACAAAAACGGCTAATTGCGACAGCCAACCGTTTGGGGATTCCCATTATTACCGCCACCCAAATGCTAGATAGCATGGTCAGCAACCCCCGTCCGACCCGCGCCGAAGTATCCGATGTCGCCAATGCCATTTTAGACGGCACAGATGCGGTAATGCTGTCCAATGAAACCGCCGTTGGTAGTTTCCCCGTAGAAGCTGTAGCCACCATGGCCAGAATAGCCGAACGGATTGAACAAGAGGAAACCCTGAACACCAACTCCCGTCTGTCAAGAGATAAAAGGCGTTCTGTTCCCAATGCAATTAGCCAAGCTGTTGGTCAAATTGCGGAGAATTTAGGTGCAGCGGCAATTATGACTTTGACACAAACCGGGGCTACAGCCCGCAACGTTTCTAAGTTCCGCCCCAAAACGCCAATTTTAGCCATTACACCTCATGTCAACGTAGCCCGACAATTACAGATGGTCTGGGGAGTTAGACCGCTGTTGGTGCTAGAACTACCTTCTACGGGTCAGACATTCCAAGCCGCTATCAATGTCGCCCAAGAAAAAAACCTCTTAACTGAAGGTGATTTAGTGGTCATGACCGCTGGTACACTTCAAGGCGTTTCCGGGTCAACGGACTTGATTAAGGTAGAAATAGTCACTGCTGTACTAGGTCAAGGAATTGGACTGGGACAAGGTTCTGTCAGTGGTCGCGCTAGGGTAGTTCATAATGCTATGGATGCCAGTAATTTTAACACCGGAGATATTTTGGTAGCATCCCGCACTGGCGTTGATTTTGTGGAGGCAATTCGCAAAGCTGGGGGGATTATTACTGAAGAGGAAAGTCTCACCAGTCACGCCGCAGTTATCGGTTTACGTCTCGGTGTACCAGTGATTGTAGGCGTGAAGGAAGCGACACAGGTAATTAAGGATGGGGCAATTTTAACTTTGGATATCCAGCGGGGTTTAATTTACTCTGGTGCTGTGGGAACTTAACTAAGAATACAGGAGTCAGGAGTCAGGAATCAGGAATCAGGAGAAGAAAGAATAAAGAAGGAATTTTCTCTCTTCTTCCCTATTCCCTCTTGCCTATTCCCTATTCCCTCTTAACTGTCACCTGTCACCTGTCACCTGTCACCTATTCAAGTCAATTCAATTTGCGAATCATCACCAATTAAAAAGCGTAATGCTTTAGGACGACGGGGGGCAATACTTAATTGGGCGCGTTGTCCGATTAGGCTATCAATAATCCGTTGTTGAATGCCAGTGATTTTAGCCCCTTCTAAGACAACGCTGTGTTCTAAATCTGTTTCTATCAGTGTTGAATTATCGGCAATACTACTATAAGGACCGATAAAACAGTTTTCTAAATAACAGTTGTTGCCAATGATCACAGGTCCGCGAATCATACAGTTGGTAATTTTAGATTCAACACCAATTTCTACTCTTCCAGTAATCTGAGTTGTAGAGTCAATATCACTCAGAATTGATTTTGTTAAATAGGTATCAAGAATGAGACGGTTAGCTTCTAATAAATCATCTTTTTTACCTGTATCTAACCACCAACCGTCAAGATTACAGGCTAAAACTTCTTTTTCTTGATCTATTAAACATTGAATTGCATCAGTAATTTCTAATTCTCCTCTAGCTGAAGGTTTAATCAGAGAAATCGCCTCATGGATAACTGGTGAAAAGAAATAAACCCCCACTAATGCTAAATTTGAAGGAGGAATTTTTGGCTTTTCAATTAACTGTAATACTCTGCCTTTTTCATCTACCTTTGCTACTCCAAAAGCACTAGGATTTGTGACTTCCCGCAATAGAATTAAAGCATCTGGTTGTTGTTGAGTAAATTTATCTAAAAATGAACTCAAATCACCTTGTTGAATTAGGTTATCACCTAAATACATGGCAAAGGGTGAATCTTTTAAAAAAGGACGGGCAACCTGGACAGCTTGGGCTAATCCTGCCGGTTTTTCTTGTAAAATATAGGTAATATTAACGCCGAACTTTTCACCATTTCCGGTTTTACTCTTGACTTCTTCCCCGGTTTCTGGGCTGATAATAATACCAATATCAGTAATCCCGGCTGTAGCCATTTCTTCAATGCCGTACCATAAAATTGGTTTGTTGGCAACGGGTACAAGTTGTTTTGCTCCTGTATAAGTTAAGGGTCGTAATCTTGTTCCTTTTCCACCGGATAAAATTAGGGCTTTCATAAAGATTTTTCTTGTAATTCTTTTAACATTAATCTGAGTCCTTGTCGCCAATGAGGAGAATAAGTTCCCAAGACTTTGGATATTTTCTCACAAGCTAAAACAGAATAAGCAGGACGTTTTGCTGGTGTAGGATATTCGGGAGTGGTAATGGGGATAATATTTTTGATGGTGAGGGGGAAACCGAGTTTTTCTGCTTCTTCAAAGATAGCTATGGCAAAGTCATACCAACTGGCTACACCACTATTTGTATAGTGATAAATTCCCGCAGTTTCTAATGTTAATTGGGGGATAATTTGGGTAATTGCTAAGGCTATATTTCGCGCCCATGTAGGACTACCAATTTGATCGGCAACTACTCTAACTTCTGGTCTTTCAATACCTAGTCTTAACATGGTTTTGACGAAGTTACTTTTTCCATAGGTTCCATAAACCCAGGCTGTACGGAGAATTAGATGCTGCGGGCAAATATTTTGAATTGCTATTTCTCCGGCTAATTTTGTTTGTCCATATACGCTCAATGGATTGGTATTGTCGGTTTCTTGATAGGGATAATTACTGTTGCCATTAAATACGTAATCTGTGGAAATGTGAATTAAGAAATTTCCTAATTTTTGACTTTCTTCGGCGAGAATTTGGGGTGCTAATGTGTTGACTATGTGAGCATTTTCTGGTTCACTTTCGGCTTTGTCTACTGCGGTGTAAGCAGCGGCATTGATAATTATTTCGGGTTGGGTTTCTCTGATGATTTGGCGTAAGTTTTCCGGTTGAGTTAAGTCTATTTGCGGACGCGCAACTGTTATAACTTTGTAGTTGGATGAAAGGGTATGTTGTAGTTCTGTTCCAACTTGTCCGTTACTACCTATTAATAATATTGATTTATTCATAAACTTCGGCGTTTTTGAAAGTTGGAGCGTTGCTATCTTTAGCTGATAAAACTGGGGGTGTTTTCAGAGGCCAATCTATAGCTAAATCTGGATCCTTCCAAAGTATAGCGCGATCGCCTGCTGGTGTATAATAATCTGTAGCCTTATACAAAACTTCGGCTATTTCTGACAACACCAGAAAACCGTGAGCAAACCCTGCTGGTATCCACAATTGGCGTTTGTTTTCGGCGCTGAGTTCGTAACCTACCCATTGTCCAAAGGTGGGGGAGTTTTTTCTCATGTCTACTGCGACATCAAAGATTTTACCAACAATGGCGCGAACTAATTTACCTTGAGGTTGGATGAGTTGATAATGTAATCCTCTCAGGACATTGTATTCAGATTTTGAATGATTATCTTGAACGAAGTTGACTGTGATTCCGAGTTTTTCTGTGAATGTTTTTTGATTGTAGGATTCCAAAAAAAATCCCCGCGAGTCTTGGAATACTTTGGGTTCGAGGAGAAGGACATCAGGAATGGAGGTGGAGATAATATTCATTGAATTGTTATATCTCGGAAATAGCACTCATAACAATATCACTATTTCAGTCAATTACCACCCAATACAAAAATTGCCTGGGGGACAGGAACTTGGTTAAAGGCGAACTGCTTGCAGCAGCGCCTACGCGATCGCTATCCTAACAGGAATTATGCCCACTAACCCCAACATGATCCCGAAAACAAACCAAGCTAACCTAACCTTCCATTTCATAGACCATCAAGTTCTACATAATTCTTCTTCCTTCCTCATGACTCCGAACTCCGAACTCCTGACTCCTGACTTCCAAAACTGTTCCCCGCAAACACACCCGATCTAAATTTGCCCCGTTTAACTTTACTGCATCTAATTCAGCACAGAGTAAATTAGCTCCGGTTAAATTAGCCCCTGCTAAATTCGCTGCTCTTAAATCTGCTTCTTCAAGACTCGCTTCAATTAGTACAGCACCTTGCAAATCTGCACCGCTTAAATCTGCACCTTTGAGATTAGCTCCCGTTAAATTTGCACCTCGTAAATCTGCACCTCGTAAGTCAACACTCTGCAAATTCACCCCCCGCAAATTAGCGCCACTTAAAAAAGCACCGGCTAAACACGCATCGTCGAGGATTGCTCCCATCAAGTTACTACCCCGTAAGTTGCTACCACGTAAATCCGCACTTGTCAAGTTAGCCTGCATCAAGTTTGCACCCATCAAGTTAGCCCGCAAGTCGGTTTCTTGCAGATTAGCCCCCATTAAATTTGCACCTTCAAAATGACCACCCTCTAATTGAGAACCAGTGAAGTCAGTCCCCACCAGTTTAGCCCCTGTTAAATTTATCTTCCTTAAATCTAGGTGAGATAGATCCTCATCTTCTAAATTTGCACCAGGAAGTTGTTTGTTCTGACCTAATCTAATGGTTTCTATATTCATTTGCTGTACACTGAAATCTGCTCACTACTTTTGCTATCGGTATCCCAACGGGAGTCAAGTAACCATAAACCGCTGCTGACCTTGGGTGTCATTATCGGTAAATCAAGCCCCTGTTGTAAACCCATCACTAATAAAGTTAATGTATCTACAAGTTTCGGATCAAAGCGGGTAGCTTGTTGTTTTCGGCACTGCTCTAAAGCTTGAGCAAATATCCCTGGGGCTCCTTTGGCGGAGTATTTATACTGATTGACTTGTGACTGAAATTCTGCTACTAATGACAAAATTCGTGATTCTAAGGGAATATCATCACCAGCTAAACCTGCGGGTTCACCTGTACCATTCCACCATTCGCTTTGGTGAGTAATAATCTGGGCGATGGCTCGTAGTCGTGGCATGATTCGTAATGCTTGCGCTCCTGGGACGAGGGGACAAGCCAGAGGACAACTGGGAGATTGTTCTTGATAGGCTGTTGTTATATGAGTAGGACTAATCAGGCTTTCGGCTTTTTGCAGTGGGTCTAAGCGATGCAATAAAGCAGCTAGGCGTAATCTTTTAATTTGCCATGCAGGTAAATCCAATAATTGCCCCATTGTTTCGGCGAGAGATGCTACTTCTGAGGCGGCGACAGGGTTACGGCTATCTGCTAGATCAATCAATTGTGCCATCCGCAAAAATGCCTGAATTTCGTTAGATACCAAGTTACGATCTAGAAACTTTTGGTGGGATGCGGTGATCACAGGTAAGTTACCTTGTCCGGTTTTGAGGTAATCAACAACACGAGAGACAACGGTAGCTACTTCTTCCCCCGGACAGATAGCTGGGTGAATTGCTTGTTTATATTGACTCAGTTTGAGCGCTAGTTCAGGATGATAGTCGTGAATGTGAGCGATCGCTAACTCTGCCGTTTCCTCCACCAATTCCGGTTCAAATGTCCATAAACCATAGAATTTACGCTCTAAATCGCAAGTTGGTAATCCATCTTTCCCATAGTCAGCTTCAGATAACTCTTGACAAATTACCATAGCTGTGTAGTCAGGAGCTAAAATAATCAAGTGCCACTCCTGCGCCACAGGATCATCAGCAGCTAATCCCACCAAATCAATGTTAGGTAATTGACCGGTCGGATGTTCAGCAAAACCAGCATCAGCCGTTGCCATAATCACAATTTCCCGGCTGTGTTGGGCGATATCTGCGTATCTTTGAGCTTCTTCCAGATACCATTTACCCTGTTGGAAAGCAGTAATCACCAAAGGATCATTATCTTTAGTTAAAATATGATCTTCCAAAGCATGACAGAGGGCAACTAAGGTATTTTTATAGTACACGCCAAAATGAATAGGTCTAGCACTATGGCGGTGAGATGCTTCTAACTGTTGGAGAATTGAACCTTGTAACATGGAATTAATTGGGGATTTCAGATAATACGGCGGTTAGAAACCGCGTCTACACAGGCGAAACCCACCTGCGTGGGTTCAATATCTTAATTTTTAATTAGTCCGCGCAGGCGGACTTTGTTTGTGTAGCCGTGATTTCTAATCACCTGGGCTAATCGCCAGGAGTTTTAAGATACGCTTGCTAACTGTTTCTCTGGTTTTTCTATCGGTGCAGAAAGTGCATCTTCTAAATCAGCACAACCCAATTTGGCTTCTAAAATATTCATCACTTCCCGTCCGAAGTCATTGGGATTTTGTCGCCAAGCTTGTAAACAAACCTCACCAAAGAAAGAACCTAATGGTTCAGGATTCCAGAGGAGTTTTTTGGCTGTCCAAGGCATTAAACTCATCGGATCATAACCAGGTTTGAGAATACCTTCTTTAAAGGCATATTCTTCTAAATGGGTATGGGGTTGGAGTCCAATGAAGAAAATAGCAGGTTCAACTTTATCCACCCCAAAAATCCGTTCTAGTTCGCGGTGATACGCAATAGTTTGACGAATAGTTTCAGGACGTTCATCAATCACATTAAAGGAGTAGTTAACAGAAACTACATCATTGAAACCGGCAGATTTTAAATCACGACAATTTTGTAAAACAGTCCGCAAGTTATAACCCATTCGCATTTTGCGAACCAGTTCTTGAGAACCGCTGGTAATCCCAATTTCAAAATAATTCATGCCTGTTTTTACCATCAACTCACACAATTGGGGTGTTAAGTTGTCGGCTCTGATATATGCTGCCCAATGAATATCTGACATTCCCGAATCAACGATTTTCTGGAGAAGTTCTACAGCATCATCAATAAATTTCCGGGCGGGGATAAATTGAGCATCTGTAAACCAAAAGTTGCGAATACCCCGGTTATACAATGCTCGGATTTCCGCTACAACTTCGTCACTAGGGTTAATGCGGACTTGTTTACCTTCAACTACTGTATAAACACAGTAACAGCAATTATGGGGACAACCGCGTTTGGTTTGGACACCAATATAAAAGTCCTGTTCTTGCAGGTAATAGTTAAATTCCGGCCAAATGGTTTCGATGTAATCGTAATTACAAACTGTTTTCTCTAAGGGTGTGGGTTGTTCATGAATTAACCGTTGACGTGGTTGATTTTCTCCCACTACATAACAGCGTTCATCCTGAATATCTTCACCCTTGAGTAGTTTTGTGAGTAGGGTTTCTCCTTCACCGACGGAAATAATTGTTCCGGGCGGTAAGCTTTTACCCAACTGTTCATAAAATACGCTAACTGCACCACCACCTAAGACTACACGGGCTTGAGATTGATATTTTTGGGCGCGTTTTAAACCCCGTTTAACTAGTCCCAAGTTGCGCCATAATTCTACATAATAAGCAATAAAAATTCTCAACCCGCCCAAAGCACCACGCAATTTTATAACCGGGTTTTTTGCGTAGTAAAATTCAAAGGCGTTTTGGAGAGGATTGCCGCCCCGTCCACCCACTGGAGCGTAAATTTGAATATCTCGCCAGGAGAAGACTAGGAGTGTGGGTTGAAACTCATCAATACATCGGTCTAGGGCGGAAGCATAATCTAGGGGGGGGACTGTGCCTAAGTCAAAAATCCGCTGTTCGGCATGGGGAAATAATTTGTGGACGTGATCTGAGAGATAGACAACCCCAATGGGAAAGATGGGGTTACAAGGAAGGCGAACGTAGAGGATTTTAGTTGCGTTCATAGGTGGTTTAACTGTAATGCTTGCCGTAGTTGAGAAAAAGACTAGAGGAATTGTGAATTTGCTTCTGACTGGACTAGCATTATTTTTGACATTTCAGTTGTTTTGTGCTATGCAAAAACTTTTGCCGTTAGTGATCAAAGTGAATGTGAAAACTGCACTGCATAAAATTTGCTTGTTATATATAGATAGGGATTTATGAACGAAATTTTCATATACATTTACCATAACATCGAGTTTATGAATTTAGCGATGATTTTTCGTGGTAACTCCGAAGATAGATGCAAGAAATAATTCAACTTACCAGGGATGATAAATCTTGGCGCAAAGGGGGGAAATTCTTGGCTGTAAAGGATTTACGGAGATTCTAGCGGATATAACAATGGAGATTCTCCTTTATCGTCTATTTTATTAAGTAAATACAGATTTATTTACAAAAATTTTATAATCTCTATATATCTTTAGATAGAAATAATGCAGAAACTTGCAGTTGGTAGTCGCAGTTACAGTAACCGGGGATCATCGAGTGTTAGCTTTACTGATGTAATGTAAAATTGTGGAGCAAATAAGCTCCTCAGCAGTTATGGCTCAGATATTAGATCCTCTACCACCGGAGCATTCGGGGAAAATTCTCTGCTGCTACGTCAATGCCACGAGTAAAATCCAGGTGGCGCGTATCTCCAATATTCCTAACTGGTACTTTGAAAGGGTTGTCTTTCCTGGACAAAGGCTGGTGTTTGAAGTTCCTCCAGAAGCACAAATGGAGGTGCATACTGGGATGATGGCAAGTGCGATTATATCAGATACAATTCCGTGCGATCGCCTGATCATCCATGAACCTAGCTATGATGAGAGACAAGACAACTTATCTCCAGAGATAAATTCTAGTAGTAGTCATCCGATTAAGTCGGAAATTAATAAAAAAATTGTAGATACCACAAAATCTTTACAAACGGTTAAATTGGCATCTATTGATTAAAAACACAATGTTGCTAAATTATCAAGGTTGCTGAATCCAGCAGCCTTTTTTATGTGGGGTTGGCTGATAGCGTGACATTAGCCATACAAGTTTTTTGCAAGGCATAGGAGTCAGGATTTATCACTATTACCTGTTGCCTAAGTAGGTGAACACAATAAAACCAAACTGTGTAAAGAAAGGTAAAATGGCTGAAAATTTCTTTACTCTTGCCTTGCTATAACGATAATTTTCAACGTCAACCTACTTAGTGTGTTAATTTTGGTAATCAGTCAGTTATTCAGCAGTCAGGGTTAAAACGCAACCACTGACAACTGACAACCTACAACTAACTAATGAATATTCATTAAGCTGTAGCTTCTACTTCGGCATCTTCTGTGGATTCCAAATCTACTTGCCGCAGTCGAATATGTTTTTTCCCTAAAGTAATGACAAACTCATCACCGGGCTGAAGATTCATCTGTTTTGTGTAAGCTGCACCGATTAATAAATTGCCATTTTGTTGGACACTAATTCTATAGCTGGCACTGCGTCCACCACGTCCATTAGCACTAGGTGAACTATCCAACTGAATACCTTCCGCATCAATTAGGGCATTCAAGAATTTCATCATATTGACGCGCTCTATACCATTTTTGGTAACGGTATAGTAGCCACACTGTTTAGCTTTGTCGTCTTTGCTGATGGCTTCTAGCTCTTTAACTTTTTTGAGCAGTTCTTCGCCAACGAGGGGTTCAATTTTTTTCTGTTTAGGCATCAACTTAGGTCGAAAATGAATTTTTGAAGTTGTCAAGTGAACTCTATTTTAGCTGACATCGAACTAATAGGAACATAATCCTTTAATTTTTGGATCAGCCTAGCCAAGTATATTACACTCGTAGACAAAATTGTTGCACTATTATCAATTTTGTTAAATAATTATATGAAATATAATTACGATGATGCTAATAGCTACTATAGATATAGCAATCCTCAAGAAGATATGAGTTTATTGATGTAGGCAGAGCAGGGAGAACAGGAGAAAATAGCCCTGAGATATGTGATAAATTTTTGCAAGCATCAAATGGGAGTCTGATGTAGTATTCTTATTTGATTTGGCAAATTATCAAATCCGGTAGGGATGAGGAAAGAGAGATTGGGAAAATAAAATCAATGATAACTGCTATATGAAACTAACGACAAGAGGACACTATAGTGTGAAAGCATTGCTAGATTTGAGTTTACGTCCAAAATATGGACCTGAATCTGTCAGAGCGATCGCTCAACGTCAAGATATTCCCGCTCCCTACCTAGAAAAACTACTCATCGAAATGCGTCGAGCCGGATTAGTCACATCAATTCGTGGTAGCGACGGTGGATACAAATTAGCCAAAAAACCGGCACTTATATCTATCGGTCAAATTTTAGAAGCAGTGGGTGAAAATATTACTAACTTACCCTTAAATAATCCCACCCCTACTCAAACAGCAGATTGGGTAACATCTAGCCTCTGGAACAGACTCAACCAAAAGCTAAAAGAAGCCTTGTACAATATTACCCTCGCAGACCTTTATTATGATGCTCGCAGTTGGCAAGCATCTCAAGGAGAAGAAACCAATTTTGTAGTTTAGTGAAGGAGTTAGGACTCAGGATAAAGGGGAAGAAAGAAGAAAGAAGGAAGAAGGAAGGGAAAAAGAAAGAAGGAAGAATAAATGACATCTGCTGTTTTGGTTTTCGCTGCCTTGTTAGATTACTTAATAGGAGATCCTTGGGGTTGGCCTCATCCTGTGCGAGTCATGGGATGGGTAATTTCTCGCTTGAGTAAACTCGCCCTCCAATATTGCCAAAATCCTCTTTCTCAACGCCTTGCCGGCATTTTCCTAGGGATAATTGTGATAATTGGTAGTGGTTTGGTGGGTTGGATAATAGTTCAAGCCGCCAAATGGGTACATCCATTTTTAGGAATTGCCGTAGAAGGTATTCTTATAGCTAGTTGTTTTGCTTTCAAAAGTTTACGAAATGCAGCAATAGAAGTTCTGCAACCTTTAAAAAATGGAGAATTAGAATCAGCGCGACAGATTTTAAGTAATTACGTCGGGAGAGATACAGCCAATCTTTCCGCAGCAGAAATTCTCAGAGCAATCTTGGAAACTGTCACAGAAAACGCCACCGATGGCGTAATGGCTCCTCTTTTTTATATTATTATTGGTGCATTCATCCCCGTTATTGGTTCTGTCCCTTTGGCTTTAGCATATAAAGCCAGTAGCACTTTAGATTCAATGGTAGGTTACAAGGAAGCACCTTATACTTATCTTGGTTGGTTTAGTGCGCGGTGGGAAGACGGTTTAACCTGGTTGCCTTGTCGGTTAACAGTGATAACCTTATCATTATTATCCTTGCAACCTATAAAAGTTTGGCGAATTTGTCGCCGGGATGCCATCAAAGATCCCAGTCCCAATTCTGGTTGGAGTGAATGCGCTTATGCTGCGGTTTTAGGTGTGCAAATGGGAGGCATAAATTGGTATCGTGGAATAGCTAAAGAGAAACCACTTTTAGGAGATCCTATTTATCCCATTACACCAGATTCTATTGATCAAGCTTTGCAACTAACCCGATATGCGTTTTTACTATGGTTAGGATTAGCAATATTGTTAATACCTTAGTTATCTCCTTGTCTCGTTCCCAGTCTCTGACCGGGAATGCTATCACAGAGGCTCTGCCTCTACTATTATTGAAGGCAGAGCCTTCTAGCACCGCAAGGCGGAGGTCAAAAGTCAAAAGCAAGACAGTATAGGCTTTTTAACGATTTAGAATGGTTGGTTTATTTATGCCGTGTTGTACTAGTATTCATTCCCACACAGGGTATGGGAACGAGAAAAGGAGAAATGCAGAGTATGGGAGAGAGATAATGAAAAATCACCAATTACCAATTACCAATTACCAATTACCTATGTCTACTAAAGTAGTTGAAATTCTCTCATCAGAAGAACTGCGTCGGACATTAACTCGTATGGCTTCTCAGATTATAGAAAGAACACGAGATTTATCGCAGTTGTTACTTCTGGGTATTCACACTAGAGGAGTGCCATTAGCTTATTCATTAGCTCGTCAAATAGAAATTCTCGAAGATGTCAGCGTTTCCGTAGGCTCTTTGGATATTACATTTTATCGTGATGATCTTGATAAAATTGGGTTGAGAACTCCAGAAAAAACTGATATTCCCTTTGACTTGACCGGAAAAACAGTGGTACTTGTAGATGATGTCATTTTTAAAGGCAGAACTATTCGTGCTGCTTTAAATGCCGTCAATGAATATGGTAGACCAGAGGTAATTCGTTTAGCTATATTAGTAGATAGAGGTCATCGAGAGTTACCAATTCATCCAGATTTTGTCGGTAAGAAATTACCCACAGCGAAGGAGGAAATTGTTAAAGTTTATTTACAGGATAGTGATGGACGAGATGGTGTGGAGTTAATTAGTAATTAAAATTAACCTACACAAGCTAGGATTTAAAAAATATATAAATTACACCTGTAAACTTGACTATGAGCGTAAGTATCTGCGGAATGTGGGATACATGATTTTGGAGTGGAAATTATGACAAATGTGAAAAATATCAATAAACCCTTATTTTCTCAACATTATTTAGAATATCGGCTTCAAGAATGTCCAGAATGGCAATTAGATATTAAACTGGATTTTGAAAGATTAAAAAACCTGTATTTATCAAAGAAAGCGATTTTACCGACTCTCAATGAAGCGCAAACAGAAGATGTGTTTATTAAACCCGTATTAGATATTTTAGGATTTTTTAATATTCCTCAAGTCGTGACTCGTGGTAAAGGTAGAGCCGAACGTCCTGATTATGCGTTGTTTGCAAATGAAGCAGATAGAGATACAGCTTACTCTTTTCAAAATAATGAAACTGCTTTTTATGGTAGGGTATTAGTTATCGCAGAAGCTAAATATTGGGAAAGACCATTAAGTAAAGTTTCTGCTAATGATAAAAGAGATATTTTCAAGAATGAAAATCCATCTTTTCAAATTTCTAGTTATTTGACTGGTACAAATGTTGATTGGGGAATTTTAACTAATGGGAGAGAATGGCGTTTATATTATCGTCAAGCATCTTCTACCGCAACGGAATTTTATCCTCTTGATTTGGTAGAATTATTAGAAACTGAAGATTTGCAAAAGTTCAAATATTTCTGGTTATTTTTTAGAAGTGCTGCTTTTGAAAAAGATAGTTACAATAAAAACTTTTTAGAAAGAGTCAGAGAAGGAAGTACAACCTATGCAACTCAAGTAGGAAATGAATTAAAAACATTGGTATTTGAGCAAATATTTCCTGACTTAGCAGGGGGTTTTGTTGCAGACGCTATCAGACGGGGAAAAACTGGAGAACCAAAACAGGTTTATGCGGCTACTTTATCATTTTTATATAAGTTGTTATTTCTATTATATGCCGAAGCAAGAAACCTATTACCAATTACTACCGCTTACCGTGATTATAGTTTGATTAAAATTACCCAAGAAATAGCGGAAAGTGTTGATAAACAAAAAACATTAAGTGGAACTTCGACAAAAATTTACAAGAGTTTATTAGGTTTATTTGAAATAGTAGATAGAGGTGATTCAGCTTTAGAAGTACCTCGTTATAATGGTGGTTTATTCCATTTTGATTTTCATGAAGCTGAGGATATCAAAGATTATCCAGATAATTATTTTTTGTATGAACATCAATTATCTGATGCTGTCTTATTTCCCGCTTTGGATAAATTAGCACGGTTTGAAAAATTACCCATTGACTACAGCTTTCTAGGTGTGCGACAATTGGGTTCAATTTATGAAGGTTTATTAGAATATCGTGTAGTGATTGCAGATGGAAATAACGGAAAAGTTCATTTAGAAAATGATCAGGGTGAACGCAAAGCTACAGGTTCTTATTACACACCTGATTATATTGTTAAATACATTGTTAGTCATACTCTCAAGCCAATTTTAGAGGAAAGAAAACAGAAATTTGCGGATTTGATGACGCAAATTAGCCAATTACATGAAAAAATAGCAGATGGTAGATTGGGGGTACAAAGTCGTAATGGTTTACGAAAAGATTTACAACGTTTAGAAAGAAAAAGTACAAATACTCTCCTTGATATTAAAATATGTGATCCTGCAATGGGAAGCGGACATTTTTTAGTGGAAGCTGTTGATTATTTCACAGATGAATTAATCAGCATTTTAAATGAATATCCCGAACATAATCCGGTTTTGGAGATGTTGAAACAAACCCGCGAGGGAATTTTAGCAAATTTACAACAGCAGGGAATTACTATTGATGTGAATAAGTTAGAAGATACTCAACTTTTGCAACGGGTGGTAATGAAACGTTGTATTTATGGTGTGGATTTGAACCCAATGGCTGTAGAATTAGCAAAGGTGAGTTTATGGTTACATTCTTTCACAATTGGCGCACCTTTGAGTTTTTTAGATCATCATTTGCGTTGTGGTAATTCCCTTATTGGTACGACTGCGCGAGAAGCAGAAGCAAATATGGTGAAGGAAGAAAGTGGACAATTAAATTTATTAACTGGTCCGTTTGTCGGGTTGTTACGTGCTGCGGAAATTATGCGCGGTGTGAGTACGTTAAGTGATGCAACTTTTGCGGAAGTGGAAACTAGCGAAAGATTATTTAAGGAATTTGATCAAGCTGCGAAACCTTATAAACGGTTATTAGATATTTATGTTTCTAAATATTTTGGCTTAAAACGTGCTGATCATTTTTTACGAGTTCATGCTACTAATGCGATTAATGCTAATTCTGAAAATATGAATGTTGCTGATATTGCAGTTTATGAAGATGCGAGAAAGTTGTTTGAGGAAAAGCGGTTTTTTCATTGGGATTTGGAATTTCCAGAGGTTTTCATTGATTTAGAAAATGCCAGTTGGAAAGAAAATCCTGGTTTTGATGTTGTGATTGGAAATCCTCCTTATGATGAGTTATCTGAGGATAAAAAAAGCGGTGTAACTCATGAAATAAATTACTTTAAATTGACACCTAAATTCAAGGCTGCGTTAGGTAATCGTATTAACATTTATCGTCTTTTTATTGTACAAGCAATATATATACTTAAAAATCAAGGTACACATGGATTTATTGTTCCTCTGTCCTTATTAGCTGATGAATTTACCTTAAATCTACGAAAATACCTACTTGGAAATGTTCAAATTATTTTAATAGAACAGTTTCCACAAAAAGATGATCCACACAATAGAATATTTTTTGATGCTAAGTTATCAACTTGTATTTATGTGATTTGTAACCGCAAACCCAACGAAGAAGATAGAATTTATGTAAGAACTCATCCAGGAAAATTAATTTCCGAAAATTCACAAAGTTATAAGACATTGCAATCAAGTTTTTTTAGGTTTGATACAACTAATTTGTCAATACCCGGTTTAAATAGCAATTCTTGGAATCTTGTTTTGAAACTTGCAACAAGTGTAAAATTCTCAAAACTTGAAGAATTTGTGAATGCGTCACCTGGTGAATTAATGATTAATAGTGAATTTAAACCTTATTTAAGTGATAAAGAATTAGGTGAAGAAGCAATTCGTGGTTCACATATTGCTATGTACGCTATTGTAGAACCAAAGCAAGGAGAGAATGTCTTCTTTAATCGTGTTCTTTATTTAGCAGAACATAGTAACAGTAAAAAAGCTGTTGCTTATCAAAATAAAAGGGTTATTTATCAGCGTTATGCAGCAATAGATAATTATCGAAGATTAATTGCCACAATATTGCCAGAAAATTATTTCTGTTCACACACAACCGGATATTTTTCTGATGTCAAAGTATATGATTTAGGATTTTTTACTGCTTTACTTAATTCAACTTTGTTAAATTGGAGGTTTAGCATAACCAGCACAAATAATAATATCAACGGTTATGAAATCAAGTCTTTGCCAGTTCCTAAAATCTCCTTTACAACTCCCCCAGAAAAACGCCAAGAATATCTAGAAAATACTATCAAACTTTACCAACAATATCAAATCAATCATCATCCAGATATCCTATTTACCCAAATTGATCACCACCTCAATCAACAACCATCAGAAGCGGATGTAATTCATGATTTCCTCGCATATTTAGCTGAACAAATGATAGAATTGAATCAACAAAAACAAACAGAAACCAAAGGCTTCTTAACATGGTTAGAAAGACTTATCGGTACTGAAATTAATAATCTTACCAATAAATCAAAAATTCAAAATTATTTAGGTGATTATTATAAACAAAAACAAGGAGATAACCATTTAACCCTTGATGAATTAATTGGTATCCTCAGGAAAAATCAGAAAAAACTGAAAATAGATCCCACCGCGAGAAAAGAACAGGAGACATTAGCAAAAGAATATCAATCGAGTTTAAATACACTTTTACCAATCAAGAAACAACTTAAACAATGTGATTGGTTAATTGATGAAATCGTTTATCGGTTATATGGTTTAACTGAAGAAGAAAAAGCCATAATTCAAGGATAAAAATATCCCCGACTTCTGTTTTCATTTTCGGTTTGAAACTTAGTTGAAGATTCATGGTGGCTTGCAAACGCAGATAGACGCAGATAAGAAAAGAGGGATAAATATCAAGTTAAAAATCTAACTTTACCAGTATTAATATCATAGTAAGCACCGACAATTTTTAATCTATCATCACGGATTAATTTATCTATAATTTGTGAATTATCTTGCAATTTTCTAGCTTGGTATTCAATATTATTAATCACGGCATTGTTATCATCATTAACATCATTACTATTACTATTACGTCTTGTTCTGGAATTTGGAGATAAACTTGGCCTAATATCATCAACTACAGATTTAATTTTACCATCATCTGGTTGATTGTCAAATGCTGCTGATACTGCACCACATCCTTTATGACCTAAAACAACTATGAGTTGTGTTCCTAAATTAGCGGTAGCATATTCTAAACTACCAATGGTTTCATTAGTAGCAATATTACCAGCAACGCGCACAACAAATAAATCTCCTAATCCTTGATCAAAAATTATTTCTGGGGGTACGCGAGAATCTGCACATCCTAATATTGCTGCATAAGGATATTGTTTTTTAGATAGTGATTGCAAACGTCTTTTTGATTGATTGGGATATTGACGATTTTGATTAACAAATCTTCTGTTTCCTGCTATTAATCTTCTTTTTGCTTCCTCTGCACTAACTGGATTGGGATTAGGATTATTTTCACGAATTGTAATTTCTGCACGGTTAGTAATGATTTCATTACAAGCAGTCAAAGTACCCATACTCAAGGTACTTAAACCTACGAATTTTAAGAAGTTACGACGACCTACAAAACCGTTAATTCTACTCATAAGTCTACCTGACAACTTCTACACGATTTTTACAGAAGATATCAGATTTGATTATGATCTGAGAGTACCTAATGACACGGTTTAAGGGTTATTTAATCTTTTGCTTAAATACCAAACAATATATTGGACATATTCAGTATATTTGCCTTCTGCATCTTTGGTACTGAGTTCTTCTAGCGTCTTTTTGATAGCTTCAGTTGACCATGTTTTATTAGGAAATTTTTTATTTAATACTGCAATTACTGTGTCTAAAGCTATTTTACGATTTTCTCTAAGAGTTTGATAGTTAAGATTTAAAATTTCATTTAGTTCCTGATTGATAGTTTCATCATCACATATAGATAATATTTTTCCAGTTGAACTATATTTGATCTGATTTTCACAATTCTTATTACTATCTACTGGATTGAGAATCATTGTATAATTTCTATGTGTTCCTTCATAATCTCCTTTTCTTGCGTTACAATGTAGATTCTTTTTTCCTTGACCTCTATTACCTGAACAAGAAGCTATTAGATTTTTATAGTCTAGTTGTAAATCTGGATTATCAGATTGAGGTTTATTATGTTCAATTTCCATATTATCTATAGATATTCGTTGCATACAATAACAACAAATATAACCTTGTTCAGTCAACAACGCCTTTTTTAACGGTTCTTTTGGACGATAATCATCATAGTTTGCGTTCTGTGTCTGACGATATTTTAAAAGACATGGAGGTTCTGAACCTTTGATAATGCGTTTCATTCTACCCTGTTTAAAAAGTCAATTAGCGTATAAGCTCTAACTAATTCTGGATCATTATTTCCTAACAATTCAGATAACTTTTGTAGTTCTAGTTTAGCTTCTTCTAAGTTATCATTATCTATCATTTCAAAACATTTGTCTATTCTTTCCTGCATTTTCACCGGTCTTTTTTCCACACCCATAACTTCAAACAGAATTGAGTTACTATCTCTGCCAAAAGTGTGGGGTGTCAATTCTACAATTTCTGAATCTTCTAAAATAAATACGTTTTCTCTGTTTACTCCACTCAAAACTTGAGGAGAATGAGTAGTAACAATAAATTGACAATTAGGAAATGTTTTTCTAAAGCTAGGAATTACAATTCTTTGCCATTGAGGATGTAAATGTAAATCTATTTCATCAATTAATATTATTCCTGTTCCTTTTTCTAGTAGTTCTGAAGGGTTAGTAATACTTGGATTTAAAATTGCTAACCGTCGCGCAATGTCAACTACTATCATGAGTAAAGTTTTTTCACCGTCGGAAAGTTGATCTAGTTTGAAGTTTTCACCATTTTTTTCTATAACTAATGAAGGTTTAATTAAATGACGAATACCACCTTCTCTACTCGAACTTACGCGTACTATATGTAAATCAGAAAATTCAGTATTGGGAAAGCCTTCTAAAAATTCCTCTAATGCTTTTCTGACAATTTGTAAATGAGGGTTTCTAAAGTTATTATCTTCTCTTAATCTAACTTCGTTTTCATATTCTTCTTGTTCTTTGAACCAATATAAAAAATCTCTAAAATCATTTATTTTATCTGAAAATGCTTCTTTATAAGCATCAAATTGATTATTATAGATAATTACTTGTGTATCTTTAATAGAATCGTTTAAAGATGCAGAACTTATTGATATTCGATTTGTTTGATAATAAACTAATATTGGTAGACTTAAATGAGGAAATATATCAATATCTTCAAGAATTTTATAAGCATAATTATTTATTTCTACTTCAGTAGTATTCTGTATCATCTCAATTTGAGATAATTTCCATAAATCGTTTGTAGAAGAATTGACAGTTTTCCAGATAAGTTTTGTATTTTCACCAGTAATTGTATCTGTATCAGTGACAATATGAATAATATTATAAACTGTATCTGATTTGATGTTAATATCATCTTCTGTTAAATCAAATTTTGAAAATGTTTTATTGAATAAAGATACAAATTGCGACAAAATTATAGCAATACTATCTAAAATAGATGATTTACCTGAACCATTAGATCCAATGAATACAGCTAAATCAGGAGGAAGTGTTAATTTAAGTTCTCGAAAACCTCGAAAATTTTGTAAATGTAATTCTTCAATACGCATATTTATAAATTGAATATAATTGGAAATTCAAAGCACCAACAAGATCATATTTTCATCTTATCGAAAATTTTCGATTTTACCAAATGAAAAATTATGCTAATTTTTGCACATATAACCCATCTTCCGCACCATAAACTTGATTAATGGTGCGTTACGGCTTTGCCTAACACACCCTACAAATACTGCTATAATTACTTAGTCTCTATTTTCTGTAATTACCTTATCTAATGGTTTATCCCAACTATCAATAGGTAATTGAGATAAATACGCAAAATCAAAAACTACTCCTATGGTCTGTTTTTTGTTCCAACCTGGAGAATTTAACAAACGGTCATAATATCCACCACCATAACCTAAGCGGTATCCTTGGACATCACAACCCACACAGGGGACAATAATTAAATCTACTTCGTCAATCTCTATTATCGGTGCTTCGTGGTGAGGTTCAGTAATCCCATAAGCGCCGATATTTATTGTGTCTTGAGGTTGCCAATAATGCCAAACTAGAGATTTATCAACACAACGGGGAAAACCCCAACGTTTATTAATGTTAGTATATAGCGAGCTAATATCAGGTTCTTGACAAAAGCTAAAAAAAGCCAGAATTGTATTTGCTTGATTAAATATAACTGAGTTTTGGATGTTGGTGGTGAGGCGATCGCTCTTATCTCTCCATTCTAATAATGTCATAGACTGGCGTTTTTGGAGTAGAGTCCGCCGCAGTTCTCTTTTATTTAGCTGTGAATTTATTTTCCGCAAAGCTGATGCAATTATTTTGAATTTTAATTAACTTGGCGGTCAGAAACCGCGTCTAGACAGACAAAACCCACCTATCCCTTCTATCCCGTAAGGGATACGTGGGTTCAAATTTTCTATTTTTATTGAGTCCGCGAAGGCGGACTTTGTTTGTGTAGCCGCGAATTCTATTCGCCGGGACTATTATTCGCCAGGACTATTTCTATGCGGCGTTTTCGCGCCACCAATCAATAGTATTTTTCAAGCCTTCTCTAAATTCTACCTCAGCAGTAAAACCAAAAGCCTGTTTTGCCCTTTCCGTATCTAAACAACGACGGGGTTGACCATTGGGTTTGTCGGTTTCCCAGACAATTTCCCCCTCATACTCCATCAATTCGCAAATTAAGTTAATTAAATCCCTGATGGAGATTTCATAACCAGTTCCTAAATTGACGGGTTCAGCATCATTATAAAACTGAGTTCCCATGACTATTCCCCGTGCTGCATCTGTAGAATACAAAAATTCACGGGTAGGAGAACCATCACCCCACACAGGAAGTTGCTTTTCTCCCCTAGTTTGGGCTTCTTGCACTTTACGAATTAAAGCGGGAATTACATGAGAACTGCTGGGATTGAAGTTGTCTTCGGGTCCATACAAGTTTACAGGTAACAGGTAAATACCATTAAACCCATACTGCTGACGATAAGATTGCAATTGTACCAACAGGGCTTTTTTCGCAATTCCATAGGGGGCGTTAGTTTCTTCTGGATAACCATTCCAGATGTCATCTTCTTTAAATGGTACAGGGGTAAATTTAGGATAAGCGCAAATAGTTCCTACACAGACAAACTTTTCTATCCCCTGTTGATAAGCTGCATGGATTAACTGAGTCCCCATCATCAAGTTATCGTAAAATAACTCGCCGGGTTTTTCTCGATTCAGACCAATACCACCAACGTGGGCAGCTAAGTGAATGATAATATCCTGTTGGTCTACTGCCCGTTGGCAATTTTCCCATACTCGCAGATCACAATCGTGCGATCGCGTCACTGTAATCTTCTCACGATCAGCGCCATGCTGACACAGTTGATCTATCACTTGACGGCCGAGAAAACCCGCCCCACCGGTAACAAGAATCCGTTTATTTGCTAATTCTAAGGCAGTCATATTATTATCCTTGATCGGAATTAAAAGTGTAGAGATCCCAATTCTTGACGGGTAGTAGCAATATCTTGAATTTGTTTTCCACCATTCCCATTGGGAGAAGTACAACCCACAGCTTGTAAATCAGCTTCCACCATTAACGCCACCAGTTCCTTAAATGTTACCGATGGTTGCCAGCCTAATTTCTGCTGGGCTTTAGTGGGATCACCAATTAGTAAATCCACTTCCGCAGGACGCAAATAACGTTGATCAAACTCTACGTATTTCTGCCAATCGAGATTAACATAACTAAATGCTAACTCCAGAAACTCCTTCACTGAATGGGTTTCACCTGTAGCGACCACATAATCATCCGGTTGCTCTTGCTGCAACATCAACCACATAGCTTTTACGTAATCTTTCGCATAACCCCAATCCCGCTTGGAGTCCAAATTACCCATGTAGATATTTTTTTGTTTACCAGCAACAATGCGGGCTACTGCTCTAGTAATTTTGCGGGTAACAAATGTTTCTCCTCGTCTGGGAGATTCATGATTAAAAAGAATCCCGTTACAAGCAAATAAATTGTAAGATTCGCGGTAATTTATAGTTTGCCAGTGGGCGTATACCTTAGCACAAGCGTAGGGACTGCGGGGATAAAAAGGTGTGGTTTCACTTTGAGGAACCGCTTGCACCAAACCATACATTTCCGAAGAACCAGCTTGATAGAAACGGACTTCAATCCCAGTCCGGTGTTGATAATCGCGGATAGCTTCTAATAAACGTAATGTCCCCATACCTACAGCATCTACTGTATACTCAGGTGAGTCAAAACTTACCCTAACGTGGGATTGAGCGCCTAAATTATAAATTTCTGTAGGTTTGACTTCTTCTAAAATCCGTCGTAGAGTTGTTCCGTCTGTCAAATCACCATAGTGAAGAAATAGCCTTGCGCCCTCGTTATGAGGATCTTCATACATATGATCAATTCTGTCTGTGTTAAAGGTGGAAGTACGGCGAATAATTCCGTGGACTTCATAGCCTTGTTCTAGTAGAAGTTCGGTTAAATAAGAACCATCTTGGCCAGTAATACCAGTAATTAAAGCTCGTTTTCTTTGTGTCATGCTTGGTGATGCCTTGTTGTTTTTAGTTGAAGATTACAAACAGTCTGATATAACCTGAGTTCGGTGTTAGGAGTTTCTCCTTCGGAGACGCTACGCGAACGGAGTTATGATTTTTTCAACGAGATCATAAGAGACTTCCAAATAAAAAAATGTCCCAAAACTGATGCAAAAATTCTCTCTCTGTGTACTCTGTGCCTCTGTGGTTCGTTTCTTGGGATAATTTATTTCTGGGAAGTCTCTAAGGGTTTGAGACTCATACTTGGGGCAGTTTTCCACAAATTATCTTATGTCGAACTCAGGTGATATAAATTAGCATCTAAGTGATATAACTGCCCAATAGTCAGGCTGCAAATATTTAGTCGCTATTAAATCAGGTTCAACAAATATTTTGGTTAAAAAACAATTTAACAAATAATTATAGGGTTATGTCAATTAGTATTCCTGATTTTAAGTAGGTGAACAGAATAAAACTAAAGTGTGTAAGTAAGTGAAGACAATAAAACCAATCTGTGTAAAGAAAAGTAAAATCGCCCAAACCCTCTTCACTATTGCCTATTGCCTATTGCCTCTTCCCTATTGTCTGCTGTCAAAAATGGTTTTTGGGGCATAATGTTGCCCCATAAGAGGGAATTGGTGTACTTACTTAGTAAGCTCCTTTATTTTTGGGCATGATAACAACATTAATTGTTTTGAGGATAATCCACAAATCGAGCCAAAAATTCCTAAAATTGACATAATGTAGGTCTATTTGCACCCGGCGAGGATAGGGAATATCATTCCGTCCAGATACTTGCCACAAACCAGTAATTCCTGGACGAATCGTTAAAACATGATTGATATAATCACCATACTTTATTAATTCTTCTGCCACTAAAGGTCTTGGCCCAACTACACTCATATCTCCTTTGAGAACATTCCAAAATTGGGGAAATTCATCTAAGCTAGTAATTCGCAAAAAATGGCCAATTTTAGTGATTCTTGGGTCTGTTTTCAGCTTAAAGTTGTCTTCAAATTCTGCTCGCAAGCTAGGTGATGTGGCCATCATTTCGACGAGAATTTCGTCGGCATTGTTGACCATAGTGCGAAACTTAATACAATTAAAGCTGCGGTAGTTTTTGCCTACCCGTTCTTGAACATAAAAAATCGGACCTTTGGAGCTTATGGCTATCAATAAAGCCAATATCATGTAAATGGGAGAAAACAAAATCAAGACCGACAATGAAAAAACTATATCAAACAGTCGTTTAAAGAACTCTCCGTATAAACCCTGAAAAGATAAACTTCTGGATTTCACCTTTGGCTGTTTAACTTTTTGACCACGTTTTGATAAAACAGTCATAGATGTACTGTTATCCTTCCGCGGGTACCGCTTGCCGGAGAGGAGTGAACTCTGGGCAGTCATCATACTCCTTTATAATCCACACCACACATAGTCCCGATCTTAAAGCTAAAAGGCAGTAATTTTGAGGAAAAATTTCCTGTCTTCTGAGAAAATAAATACAAAAGGCTGATGTTTACCGTCTGTAAACTCCTTTTTCACGGCATTCATTCACAAAACTGAGATAACGTTCTGCAAAAACCTGGCGAGAAAATTGATTAGCGTGTGTTTGTATATACTCATGACTGTATAAATGTTGCTGATCTACAAATTTTTCTACGGCATCTACTAAAGCTCCTACTGTTTGGATTCTAAATAATATACCAGTTCCTGTATCAGGATGTGTCTGAATATCTCTAACTGTTTCTAATGCACCACCTGCACGGTATGCAATTACGGGAGTTCCACAGGCTTGGGCTTCAACTAGGGCAATGCCAAAGTCTTCGCAGGCTGCATAAACAAAGGCTTTGGCACGGGACATATAATTTTTGACGATATGATCGGGTTGCCATCCTAAGATTTGAATATGTGGTTGGGCGATTTCCCGTAGTTTGTTCATTTGCGGACCTGTGCCAATAATGATCAAGGGTTTTCTTAGGTGATTAAAGGCCTCAACAATTAAGGAAACTTGTTTATAACTGACTAATCGAGAAACTATCAGGTAAAAATCCTCTTTTTCCGAGGAAAAGGGACATTCATCTAGGTTAACTGGTGGATAGATGACTGTTGCTTCCCGCCGATAGCAACGCCAAATCCGTCTGGCTGTGTGTTGGGAGTTGGCAATGAAGTAATCTACTCGATTGGCACTAATTACGTCCCATTGCCGCAAATTATGGAGGATTTGGCGGGTGATCCAGCCGACTGCTCCTTGCCCTAGTTTGCTTTGCTTGAGATAATCAAAGGTTAAATCCCAAGCGTAGCGCATGGGGCTATGGCTGTAACAGATATGCAATTGATTCGGGGTGGTTAAGACTCCTTTAGCTACAGCATGAGATGAAGATAAGATGACTTCATATTCTCGCAAATCCAATTGCTCAATAGCCAAGGGTAATAGGGGTAAATATTTTTGGACTCCTTGACGGGCTTGGGGAAATTTCTGTAAAAACGTTGTGCCAATTTGACGTTTGTACAGGTAACTTTCTGGATTGCTGGATTCAAAATCTATCAGGGCGTATAAATCAGCGTCAATGTGATTTAGTATTTCCTGGACTACGAGTTCTGAACCTCCTGTGGCTTGAGGGGTTAACCACTCATGAACTAAGGCATATTCTAGGGACACGGTTAAGTTGAATGGGTGGAAGGTAATTAGGCTATTTTCATGAGGTGATATAGCAGGTGACAGGTGACAGAGTTTAAAGTCTTGTGCTACAGTTCTATGACAAGTTTATGTTCTCATCCAACTGCATACCGCTATATTAAATATTCCTCACTGTGATCCAGACGTAGGAAAATCTCTAGATTGAATACAAGATATAATCCTAGCAAAAGATGTTCCTCTAGTGATACTACAACCTGATAACCTCTACAGATAAGGGTGATTTTTATTGAGGAATTAGAAAGTTATGCGGATTCTGGTTATCGGTGGAACTCGGTTTATTGGGGTGTATTTGACTGAATTACTGGTGAAGGCTGGGCATGAGGTGGTTTTGTTCAATCGTGGTAATCATGCTGCGCCTTCAGGGGTAGGACAAATTATCGGCGATCGCACTAACTCAACTCAACTTCAAGAAAAGTTAGCATCAGCAAGTTTTGATGTTGTTTTTGACAATAATGGTCGGGAACTCACGGATACACAACCTCTGGCGGAAATTTTTCAAGGACGGGTCAAACATTTTGTGTACATGAGTTCTGCGGGTGTTTACCTCAAATCTGACCAAATGCCCCATTTAGAAGGGGATGCTGTTGATCCTAAGAGTCGTCACCAGGGTAAACATGAAACGGAAGCTTACCTGAAGCAATTGGGAATCCCCTTTACTTCTATTCGTCCTACTTATATCTACGGACCGCAAAATTATAATCCTTTGGAAAGTTGGTTTTTTGAGAGAATTGTGCGCGATCGCCCGATTTGTATTCCCGGAAATGGTATGCACATCACTCAGCTTGGCCATGTCTGGGATTTAGCTCAAGCAATGACCCAGATAATTGGTAATGAAAAGGCGATTGGAGAGATTTATAATATTTCGGGCGATCGCTTTGTCACTTTCGACGGTTTAGCCCGCGCTTGTGCTGTGGCTGCTGGTAAATCTGCCAATGATGTGAAAATCGTTCATTATGATCCGAAAAAGTTTGATTTCGGTAAACGCAAGGCTTTTCCCATGCGGGTGCAACATTTCTTTGCGTCAGTGAATAAAGCCCAAATAGAATTAAATTGGCAACCTAAATATGGTTTAATTTCTGGTTTGCAAGACTCTTTAGAAAATGACTATTTAGCGACTGGTGCAGACAAAATGGAGATAGATTTTTCTGTAGATGATGAGATTTTGAACGCCGGGTAATTAGTGATGAGTAATGGGTAATTAGTAATTGGCTTTAACAACTATAACTCACCCATTACAATTCATCTAGGAGATCATGATGCAATTAGCAGCCCCGACAGCTTATTTACTATTTTGCCCTGTTTGGAGCAAGAATGGTCTTAAAGTTGTGTAGAAACCCCAAGAAATTAGCTTTAACGCCAGGAGGTTCAAAATTTTCACTGTATTTTGTCATCTCCGCTTCTAACTGACGCAATAGGTTTTTGTCCTCATCTGTTCTGGCTGCTTGCAAGCGATGTTCTAAGGTTTTTCGCATGTTTTCTTGATGCTTTATTGAACTCTCTTTAGCCAGATCTACCCTGCGTTTATTCATGGTTATTGTCTCAGTCAAATGTTTTAGGGTTGCTAAATTGAAATAGGGGATTAAACACTAGACTTGAAGTGACGTACTCCACACACTCCCTTTCAGGTGAGTGTGGGCTTCTCAGTGACTCCTCTATGAGGACATTAACTGAGCTTTAAGACCGTGCGCCCCACGGTTCTTTGGTTTTGAGATTTGTTTTTTGTTTTGTAGGCTGC
>NZ_JAQMSE010000162.1:0-24507 GCF_028330045.1 Aphanizomenon sp. CS-733/32 | reverse complement strand
GAATAGATTTTGATGACATTTTTGGTGATTTACTGTTTCTCAAATGCCTTTTTTCACTTTGTCTGTTTGTTTTGATGCTCCCTTCGATTTTCATCTCCGTAATTTCCCTCTGTAATATTTTGGGGTGCGGAATGTGGGTTTAATTGCCGTAAAATACAACATCGTTAATTTTGGACTGAAACTCAAATCAAAGATGGCGATCGCTTGGAAGTAAGCTGTTACGCAGCTAAATTTGATAACCATAATTTACTTGAACTTTGTGGTGCGGGCATCTTCTTGCCCGCTAGAATTTACAAACTAAATGCACAACAGCTTAGTCACCATCATTGGTGGTGGTTAATTCAACAAACAAGAAGAACAAGATTCAGGACTATATAACCAGCGATGATAGGCCTTCCGTTTCGCTAATTCCTTACCTTGACGGCCAAGTTTTTCCCGAAGTTGTGCATCTTGACACAGCCGATTAAAAGTTTGCAAAACCTCATAACCAGAATCGGGATTTACTAACAGGCCATTTTCTTCATGATGAACTGCATCTAAAACACTACCTAAACGAGAAGCAATTACAGGTTTACCAAAATAACCAGCTTCTAAATAAACCATACCAAAATTATCTATGGTTTGATCTTCATAATTATCTGAACTTAACATGGCGAAAATATCACAAGCTGCATAATAACCGGCTAAATCCCGTTCTGGTACATAGCCAGCAAAATGTACACGTTGATCAATTCGTAACCTTTTTGCTTGAGATTTTAGCTGGATTTCACAAGATCCTTCACCGCAAATAATGCAGTGAACATCCACACCAAAATTTAGCAATACGGGAATATTATCTATTACCCGATTAAAGTTCTTATGTTTAACCAAATCACCCACAGAAAGAATAACTATCGCTGTTTCAGGAATATTATAAATCTCACGAATACGATTACGTAAATCATCAATATGACTCAAACTAGTGGGATTACCAAATCTTTCTGGCCTCACTACCGGATTAATGACATGAGTGGGTGTATCTAAACGAAAAGTATTTCTTAAAGAATTGCGAATATAAGAACTATTACAAACAATTCCATCGGCACGGTTGAGAGTTAATTTTAATAGCCATCTCCATAATGGATTACTAGCTACACTTAGTAAATCATTCCCATGTAAATAGATAAAAAAGCGAATTGGTAAAATATAACTGAGTACCAACAATGCCGGAAAATCATAACCGTGACACCATTCAATATAGCGGTAATGATAGCGAAAATATAATTTAATCGCTAATAAAAAAGCAGCAATAATATTAAAACCAGATTGGATTATATTTCCCAGCCAGTGATCACACCAAACCGGAAAATTAAACCAACGATAAACAGGAAATTGTTGGGATTTATCAAATTTCTTATCTCCAGCACAACCACCAGCTAAGACAATTACCCGATCTGGATCTTGTAAACAGCGATTATAGACATATTCACCGATTATAGCCTCATCTGGGCGAAATATTCGGGAAATAACGAGGATATCTGGGTAAGCTGTTTTATCTCTAACTTGTAACCCTAGTTGTGATATATTTTCCATAATTAAGCTTGATAAATGAACTGGAATTAGGACATTATCTTAAATTCAATAAAAAGCTGTTACTTCTATTCGGTTGCAGCACTACTAAATCATTGCTGAATTTTGCCCTATCTAGAAATAAAGTTTTTAGATGTTGCTGATTTAAAAAAAATGCAATACCGTTATTAAATTTGTGAGCATTGAGATTAGTCACAATAATAATGGATTTTAGAGTTATATGAAATTATTTTCATCAAATATTTCTCCTCTATATTCCCGAATTACCAAGTATTATGACTTCTGAATTGTTATTAACATTATCAAACACCTGACTGACAAAACTACAAATTATTAACCTATTTTACCGCTGATCATTGTTCGATTTGCCCAGGTTGACTAATGCTGGATAATTTATCTGCATAATTAAAGATAGTCATGATTTACCACTAATACTGCCAAGAGATTACTCAGAAACTGCTTGGAAAATTGTTAAATCTAACTATTTCCTTTATAATACCCCAAATACTGGCTATTTTAGTGCCAAATCGCCAGAAAATATTGGTGCTTTTGTCATCTGAGTCATAGCATTTACTGCCAAATAATGATTTAATGACGCTCATTATTTCTACCTTTGTTGATTACATAATCTTTCTCGTTTATTATGGTATGAATCATTGCACTTAGCCCACCTCAAATTTGAATACCTTTAAATGGTACTCATGGGTATATTTGCCACAATAAAGCCTATTTTCAAGGCTAAGTTTTCAATCTAACTCAACAATTGATAAATAGTCAGTGTAAAATTTATAATTGTCACTGCGCTTACATCACTGATAAAAAGTAAAACCCCCTAAAATATAAGTGCTGAATATTCTATCTCTATCCGGAAAAAATTAGTTAGTAGCAGAAATGGCAATATAAAAAAAACTCGTATCATTTACAACCCACATTCGCGGTGCAACCGTCACCCCGCAGATGAATACAGATAAATACGGATAAATTAATTGGTTTCATGATTCTGTCCAGGGTCTAATGTGAAGAATCATTTCTAGAACTGTTAACTTGATCATTAATAGAGATAATTTGTTCATTTTGATTCTATGGATTCCCCAAGATTAATATGTTTGTAAGTACCAAAATAACTCTCTCCCATTTACCTGCTTTGAGTAAGTTGAAGATATATAAAAATATTGCCCCTGTGATATTTGGTGTGATATTATCAGGATTAATGCCCGGTGTTGTTGGGGCAGAAACAGTGATGGAAAAGGTAGCACGGACAGGAGTATTAACTGCTGGTACGAGCAAAGATGCTTTACCATTTGCCTACTCCGACAGTCAAGGAAAGTTGACTGGTTATTCTGTGGATATGCTAACTTTAATCCAACAGCAATTAGAAAAAGAATTAGGCAAAAAAATTACACTGAAGTTAGTTGCAGTTAACCCAGCAGCAAGGATTCCCAAAATTATTAACCGCCAAGTTGATATTGTCTGTGATGCCAGTAGTTTTACTTGGGAACGAGATAAAAAAGTTGATTTTTCAATTAGTTATGGTGTCACAGGAACTCAAATCTTAATTAAAGAGGCAACCAATTTAGGTTCACCAGAATCCCTCATTAATAAGCGTGTGGGTGTGTTAGCTGGAACTACCAACGAACAAGCAATCAAGCAAATACAACCCCAAGCCAAAATTGTATATTTGAAGACTAGACCAGAAGGATTTGCGGCTTTAGAACAGGGTAAAATTGACGCTTTTGCATCCGATAGTATTCTTTTAGAAGGATGGTTACAAACAGCAAAAAATCCAGATAGTTTTGCGATAGTACCCCCTCGTCCCTATTCACGAGAAGGAATTGCTTGCATGGTTCCTGAAAATAACTCTAAATTCCTCAATTCAGTGAACTATTCCCTTGTTAATTTTATGCAAGGATTTGTTAACAATAACCCCAAATATGTGGCGATTTTTGACCGTTGGTTTGGTTCGCAAGGTGCTGTCTATCTCAACCGAGATTTACGTGATTTAGCTGTAGAAACCATGCAATTAATGATCGAGTTTCATGAAGCAATTCCCCAGAAAGATTTGTAGTTTGTAGTTATTAATTAGCATTTCCTCATCATATTGAGTATATTATAGCCCCATCCTTGCTTGCGGGTATGGGGTCGGGGGTGGGGTTCTTGTACCTGACTGAATTAAAAACCGCTATATTCGTGATGACTAAAATTTCAAGCTTAACAAGATTACGAAACACATAGATTTGTAAGGGTTGAGTAGCGCTCATTGGTGTTAACTTAAGTTAAAAATGGTTTATCTGTTGGTTTCCACACCCGCCAGAGAATAAATTCTCTGTCTCATAGCTCAAGTCCGTTAAAACGGACTCAGAAATTTTCCAAGTATTTAGTCATCTTCAGATGACTTGTCACCGCTTGAGATTTACCCTTAACTGTCACCCTATCAATAATTCGTTTATTTACTAGTTATCATCTTGTAAGGTTTCAATTAATAAATCTACCTGCTGCTGTCGCTGCTGTAAAAAACTATCACATTCCTTTAAATATTCAACCGCAGTCGCAAATTCCGTAAATACGTCGGCTAATTCTAATTCACCACTCTCAATGCGAGTGATAATAGTTTCAATTTCTGCTATCTTAGCTTCATAACTTCCTCCATTTGCGAACATGGATTTAATCGAACTATTCCGTTTTACCATAAAATTTTCCTACCTAAATAAATTATGAATTTAACCAATCATCCAACAATTAGTAGTGTCTATGAGGTCTGTGTTGGTGTCGCAGACGCTATTTCCGCAATTCAATATTGGCAACAATTTGGTTATCGGATTGGAGAAATAGGAGAATTAACCCCAACTACAGCTTATCAACTATATCGGGTCAATTCACCTTTACAGTCAATTCGACTTTATCATCAAAGTGCAGATCATGGATTAATTCGGTTAATGATTTGGCAAAATCCTACATCTACAGGGTTAGGTGTCAGTTCCATGAAAAGCAAAGGTAATCGTTGGGCTACTACCTTAACTGCTGATATATTGGGTATTTTAAATCATGCGGAAGCAGCAAAATCAATTGGTGAAAACATTCTTTACACTCAAACTCACTGGGAAGTAATTTATAACAAAGATCAAAAAAATCGTCCTTTTGTAGAACCGTTAGTGGGAGTACGAGAAATGCTATTGCTTCAACCCTTAACTCGGCAGGTTTTATTTCAACGGTTTGGTTATGATGTTCCTAATTATGGACAGATTAATGATCATGCACCTTTAAAAACTAGTCAGTTTACTCATGTGGGTATAGTTGTCCAAGATGATAGTAGGGAAATTCTCAAATTCTATGAAGAAGTTTTAGGTTTATTGCGTGTACGGGATGATGTGGAAACAAGTTATGAATCATCTTTAGCAGGAAGAGAATTTTTTGACCTAAACCCAGGGGAAAAATTTATCGTTACGGCTTTTGATGATCCTTGTTCTTCTGGAACTGATTTTATGGCTGCGCGAAGTGGGAGACTTTATATTATTCGTTTTCCAGAAAATATGAAGTTGCCGTCATGTTTTATAGATGCCAAACCGGGATGTTTAGGAATGTGCCTTTATACTTACAGAGTCCGGGAAATAGAGATTTATTGGCAACGAGTCCGAGAAAGTGCAGCCCAACAAATTACGGAAATTATGATTAATGAGTTTGCAGAAAAGAGTTTTTCTTTTGTTGCTCCTGATGGTTATTTTTGGAATATATTGGAAAGTAAATAAATAGGGTTTGGTAGGTATTTTTTACTCTAAGATAATGGTGCGTTACGCTGTCGCTATAGCAATACAATTGACGGCGGGGAAACCCCGCCCCTACAGGTTTTACGATTTGCTGATTGTATTTCACTAATCAGATTTTCTCATTTTGTTGATTTCTGCTTGTAATTTTTCAATTTCTTTTCTGAGTTTTTCGGCTTCATGATCTGGTGTTTCTGGTGTAACATCTACTGAACCGTCAGCAGAACGTTGATAATTGCCTTTTTTGATTTGCTGATATTCTTCTGATACTGCCCAACTGCGTAAATAATGCAATCTTTCTACGGGGAAAGGATGACTCAGCATCATTCCTTGTGCGCCATTGTATAAGAGAAATTTATATACTTGATTCAGCCCATCATCATCTAGTGCTTGATATTTTTCTGACTGTTGAATAAATTCTTGTAAACTACATTCATGGGCATATTTATGACTACCTCCAGAGAGTTTCATCATAGATGACATGACTGGGTTTAAATCATCCATGACCAATAGAGCCGCTCTATCTGCGGATAGTTCAGCTTTGCGTCGCCACTCAAAAAAAGCATAAATCAAGGCTTGACTGACAATATTACCTAAACCGAAGGTTAATTCACCAATGGCTTCAGCGGCATTCATCGCCCATATCGCCATTTGAATTAAAATAGTATGACCACATTTAATATGTCCCAGTTCATGAGCTAAGACCACCCGTAGTTCGGCTTCATTGAGTAAATCTAGTAACCCAGTGTTGACGACGATATAAGGATGTTCTTGTCCTAAAGCATAACTATTAACTTGGGCGTTTTGAGAGATAAACAAGCCTGGTTCACCGTTAATGTCCAAATCTCGGACGCATTCCCGAAATATCTGGTAAATAGTAGAATATTGGCGGGGTCCGACTTGAATGGAGTTACCCATTAAATAGACAAGTTGGGGTCGTTCATAAACAAATTCTACAAATTTACGGGCGATTAAATCAAAGCCGGGTAAACTGCGTAAAGCTTGTTCTGCTTGACTATCTAATGGATGTCTGAAGGCTTCGCTGGAAATTCCTGGATAAGTTGGCATAATTTAGGAGAATGGGTAAATAAATGGTCATTGGTCATTGGTCATTGGTAAAGATAAAACAACGAACAACTGACAACGAAAAAAACTTGTTATGGAATTAAAAGCGCGTGATTGAGGCTGAAGTTCATTTATCATTACATAACTTCTTGCGATCGCAAGCAGGTTTTCCTTCCTGGCCGCATCATTTGACGATGGCTAGATTGGTAGCACGTGCTTTGCGATTAGGACGTAGTGCTTTAATTCAGGTAGGGGCAGTTTGTGGACATCAAGGACGATATCGCACCAGTTTTATCGCTTCTGCTTTAATGTGGCACGGTTCTGTAATTATTGTCGCTTCGGAAACTGTCCAGCAACGGTTGTTAAAGGTAGAAATTCCCCGACTCCAGCAGTGGCTACCAGCAAATAAACCCATTAGAACCGGGGAATTTTGGCCAAGTTCTGATTTTCAGGGTTTGCTGTTGACTTCTCCTGAAGCTTGGTTAAGGGGACAATTGGCTGATAATAATCCATTTCCTCCTAATATTCCCACAATTATTGATGGTGTTGACGATTTAGAGGACTGGGTGCGTTCTGGGCTAACTCAAAGCATTGAAACCCATGATTGGGATCAATTAATGCTGGCTTATCCTGATGAAGCGGATTTAATTCGGGAAGTTAGGGTAGAATTAACATATAAATTATTTCAACATCCTGAAAATCCCTATCACTGTTATCTGATTTCTCAGCCAGAAATTGATATTTTACAAGATTTATATTTAGCTTTAGATAAAAATCATCTTCCCGATACTTGGCGAAAATTTTGGCAGCAATTCCCCCAGTTTGAAGATTCTTCTGCCCCTACCTTATTTTGGGCGACAATTTCCCGTCGTCAAGGATTATTTTCCCTACATTATGCTCCCCTGGAATTGGCTAAAGTCCTCGCCCCAATTTGGCAACGTCAACCTGTAGTATTAATTGGTAGCGCCTTAGAACCAGAAACGGAAGCACCCCTTTTCCGTCAACGCTTGGGTTTAGAAGATGTTACTTGCTTGAAATTTGCTGCCGATAGTCAAGGGGAAGCAATTCAACTTTATGTTCCCTATAAGTTACCTTTACCAAATACACCAGAATTTCAACCAGCTTTAATTCATCAAGTTCGTACTTTGGTATGTTTGAGTGCAACCGCACCAGGAATGACAGTAATATTAATTGGAGATGTACCCCTAAAAGCCAGAGTGGGAGCGATTTTGGCTTCGGAATTTGGTTCACGGGTACAGGTGGAAAAAACTTGTTTAGATGAAAACGGGATTTTGATTACTGGTTGGGAATTTTGGCGGGAAAATCAAAGTGTTTTACCATCACCCAGATTGTTAATTATTGCAACTTTACCTTTACCATCCTTGGAAAATCCTTTGGTAGCTGGTAGAGTAGCTCATTATAAGCGATCGCACCAAGACTGGTTTAGGCTATACTTATTGCCCACAGCCATGAATGAATTACAAAGAGCGATCGCACCCGTCCGCGAAAATCAAGGTATAGTAGCTTTACTCGATAGTCGTGTCGTTAACCGCAGCTACGGTGTACAAATCCTTTCCTCCCTTAGTCCCCTAGCCCGTTTGAACTATCTTGATCCTAGTCTGTTTTCTACCAATAATGAAGATGATTCTAGTTAATTAATTTCCCTGCCGAATTTCTATTAGAATTTAAAATAAACTCAAAAACAAACTAAATTATCGAATTATGGGTGAAGCAAAACGCCGTAAAAACTCACTCGGAGAAGACTACGGACAAGACACTACAAAAATATTACCTTGGGTTCCCATCACAAAAACCCAAGCCTCACAATTTGTGGCTATCACCACTCGTGGTGCATGGATTGGTATTGGATGTATGGTTGTTGCATGGGTAATCATCCGCTTTATCGGTCCCGCTTTTGGTTGGTGGGAAATTGTTGGGTAATTGGTCATTGGGTAATTTTATTTTCTTCTTCCTTTCTTCTTCCTGACTCCTGAACTCCTGACTCCTGAACTCCTGACTCCTATAAAAACAATGCTCTTACATTTAAGCACTTGGCCGGAAGTTGAAACTTATTTACAACAATCTCAAGGAATTATTTTACCCATTGGTTCGACAGAACAACATGGCCCAACAGGATTAATTGGGACTGATGCAATTTGTGCAGAATCCATATCCAAAGGTGTTGGTGAAGCAACTCAAGCAATGGTAGGACCAACTATTAATGTGGGAATGGCATTACATCATACAGCCTTTCCTGGCACAATTAGTTTACGTCCCAGCACCTTAATTTTAGTAATAAAAGATTATTTAACCTGTTTAGTCAAAGCTGGCTTTACCAAATTTTATTTTATTAATGGACATGGGGGAAATATCGCTACCCTCAAAGCAGCTTTTTCAGAAACTTACGCGCACTTAGAAGATTTACAAATTCCCAATTCCGCAAAAGTGCAATGTCAAATTGCTAATTGGTTTATGGGTGGTTCAGTGTACAAACTTGCCAAAGAATTATATGGTAATCAAGAGGGTTCTCACGCTACCCCCAGTGAAGTAGCTGTTACCCAATATATTTATCCAGAAGCAATTAAAAAAGCTTTTCTTTCTCCAGAAGTTACTAGTGGACATAAAATTTATAGTTCCGTTGATTTTCGTTCCCGTTATCCAGATGGTCGTATGGGTTCAAATCCAGATTTAGCAACCCCAGAACATGGTAAGCAGTTTTATGATTTGTCTGTAGAAGAATTGAGCAAAGGGTATTTAGAATTTATGAAAGAGGAATAAATGAAAGTCACTCAAACTATTGGCTGTACAAGTTAAAATCGAAGTTTAATGCACGTTATCAGCCGAAAAAAGCTAAGAGAATATTGTCAAGAACACGCAGACTGTTGTGAAGCTCTTGATGACTGGTATTTTACTGTTAGTAAAGCTAATTGGGGTAATTTAGTAGAGGTACAGTCTGTTTATCCCAAAGCTGAGTCTGTTGGTAATTTGACAGTTTTCAATATTAAAGGCAATAAATACCGTTTAATTGCTAGTATTAATTATGAGAACCAGGTCATCTATATTAAATATGTCTTAACTCATGCAGAATATGACAAAGACTACTGGAAAAATGACCCTTACTTTTGATTCAGAAGTTTACAGCAAATTACTTTCTCAGTCTCAACCGCGAGTTATTAAAACTGAGGAAGAAAATGATCGACTTTTAGCAGTTGTGGAAGATTTACTTTCTCGTTCTCGTCTGACAGCAGAAGAAAACGCTTTGTTGGAATTATTGGTAAGGCTAATTGAAGATTTTGAAAGTCAACATTATCAGCTAAATATTTCTACCCCTCGTTCCAGGATTTTGCATTTGTTGGAAGCGCGGGATTTAGAAATAGGTGATTTAGTATCTGTTTTGGGTTCGAGTGAGTTGGTTTCTCAGGTGATTAATGGTCAGGTGGGAGTGACGCGAGAACAAGCTGAGAAGTTAGGGAAGTTTTTTCATGTGGATGGAAGTTTGTTTGTTGGAGAATAAAATATTTTTTGCTTATCAGTTAATTTTTTGCTTGCTTAATTTGCATTAGATTGACCATTTTCATGGTATCATAAACCTGTTGTGGTTTGTTTAGCAGTAGTTATAAACTGTATTTCATCTGATTCAATAAACAATCAATATGTCCAAAAAGAAGAACTTAGAAATCTCATCTATAGAGAATGAATATAAATCTTTAATTCCTGTTGCAGACAGATTTTGTAAAGAAGTAAAAAATCAATTAGATATAATCCTCAGCGATTTAGAAATTAAACTAGGTTTTCCTGTTCATTATCGAATCAAAACATGGGACTCATTATTACAAAAAAGTGCTTTTTCAAAAAATCCATCAGTCAATGGGGGAATATCAGAAAGTTAAATCCTGTAAATCCTTAAATCCTGCAAATCCTGATTCAGACAGATTTTCACCATCAAAATCAGCATTTACTAGATGATAGGATGAAAGTGCGATTCCTACGGAGCGCTTCGCTATCGCTCTTTGAAATCCTGGAGTTTTTTAATGGTTTCTACAGAACTACTCAGCAGCTTACACACTCTCAATCGTGCAGATAAACTGTACATTATGCAGGTTTTGATATCTGAACTAGCGCAAGAAGAAACTAACTTAATTAAACCTGATCAATCTTATCCAATTTGGTCGCCTTATGATGCTTTCGACGCTGCAAATACTATGTTAGAAGTCTTACAAGCAGCTAAATCTCAAAAAAATGACTAATTGAGAATTGGGAAATAATTATCTTGATGAGTAAAAACTCTATATATATGGGCGCACACTTTCCCACTCATACCATAAGCATACCCAAAACTCGGAACACTGTCAAGCCCTCTAGCTGAAATTACCAAAACTCGTTGAATTATTGATAAAATTCTCAATAATAATGAGAATAGACCCCTGTAATTGAGAAAGGCCTTTTTTAGTGACATACTCCACACACTCCCCTTCGGGTGAGTGTGGGCTTCTCAGCGACTCTTCTCTAAAATTTCATACAAATAACTTATATCCCAATACTGTTCAGTTAAGGAAATGTAGGTTGGGTTGAACATAGTGAAACCCAACAAATGCTTAGAAATGCTACTAACTCCTGACTGGGCGCAGGCCCTGCGCCCCTACCTCCTGATTTCCTAAGCTTAATCAGCACTTAAATAAATCTGAACTATAGACAATAGTATCTTAACTTTTGACTGATATTCTTGATGCCATTATCTGCAATTTCCTGTCACCAGATTATCTTTGTTTAAGCTAAATCTGCATAAAAAATATGGTACTTACTACAGTCCGCTTCTCCCAATTTAATGCGTCCCTAAACCGCAACGCTGACGGTCAGTTAGTAACTGATTTATCTACCCCTAACAACGCTCAAGCAAAAACAGTTGCCGAAATTATTCAACGCAACAACCCAGATGTATTACTAATTAACGAATTTGACTATTCTCCCGCAGCAGTAAATCTTTTTAGAGAAAATTATCTGCAAATCAGTCAAAACAGTGCGACACCAGTTAACTACTCCTACTTTTATATTGCTCCTTCTAATACTGGGATTGCTTCTGGTTTTGACTTAAATAATAATGGTACAACAGTTACAACTCCAGGCACAACCGGATACGGTGATGATGCTTTTGGCTTTGGGAATTTCCCTGGACAGTTTGGAATGTTGTTGCTTTCTAAATATCCTATTGATACAGCTAACATTCGCACCTTCCAAAATTTCTTGTGGAAGGATATGCCAGGAAACTTATTAACAAATGACCCAACTGTAGATAATTCCGCAACTTCAATAAATGAGAACTTAAACGGTTTTTATTCACCTGAAGAAATTAATGTTTTGCGGTTATCTTCTAAAAGTCATTGGGATGTACCAATTACAGTAAATGGGGAAACGGTTCATGTTCTTGTCAGTCACCCCACACCACCCACCTTTGATGGAACTGAAGACCGCAACGGTAAACGCAATAGTGATGAAATCCGCTTTTGGGCAGATTATATTACCCCCGGTAAAGGTGATTACATCTATGATGATGGGGGTAAAAAGGGTAATCTTGCCGCAGGTTCAAGCTTTGTCATCATGGGTGATCAAAATGCTGACCCCTTAGATGGTGACAGTTATAACAATGCCATTCGCCAACTGTTACTAAATCCCAGTATCAATACAAATGTTATCCCCACCAGTTTAGGCGCTCCTCAACAGGCAACTTTACAAGGTGGGGCAAATAACAATCACAAAGCTAATCCTGCTTTCGACACCGCAGACTTTGCCGATACTGCACCGGGAAATCTGAGAACAGACTATGTACTTCCCTCCTCAGACTTGCAAATTAGTAAATCAGAAGTGTATTGGCCTAGCAATACTGATGCAAATTTCCCATTGGTAGGAACTTTTAACCCTAGTCTTCCTGGTGGTTTCCCTAGTTCTGACCATCGTTTAGTATTTGCAGATGTGCAAGTTGGTGAGACAGAACCAGGAAAAACTGCTGTTAGTGCTGGATTCAAGGGACAAACTATTTTCAATACTGGCTTTATTCCCTCTGGTGTTGCGGGAACAGTAAATGGTCAACAAGTTGCCTTGGGTGGATTGTCCGGTGTGACTTACGATGCGGTAAATAATCTCTATTATGCCATTTCCGACGATCGCTCATCTAATGCCCGTTTTTATACCTTCACTCTTGACCCTGTTACTAATGCAGTAACTTTTACCAATGTTGTCCAACTCAAGGATATTAATGGTAATCCTTTTGCAGCTAATAGCTTAGATCCAGAAGGTATTGCTTTAACCAGCAATGGGAAAGTTTTCATCTCTTCCGAAGGGGAAGTGAGACCAGATTTAGGTGCAAGTCGTGTCACCAATCCCTTCATTAAAGAGTTTAATCTGACTACAGGACAGGAAATTCGTTCTTTAGCAGTGCCTAAGAAATTTCTCCCAGTTGTCCAAGATACTAACAGCAACGGTGTTGTTGATACAGGTGATACCCAAACATCAGGGGTACGCAACAATTTAGCATTTGAAAGTCTGACTATTACACCTGACCAAAAAACCCTATTCACAGCTACAGAAAGCGCCCTATTTCAAGATGGTGCAATTTCTACAACTACCACCAGCAGCCGTTCTCGGATTATTCAATACAATTTGGTAACAGGACAACCAGAGAAAGAATATCTGTATATTACCGATCCTATTCCCAAAGCTCCTATTGGTGGAACTGCTGCTGATAACGGTTTGGTAGATTTACTAGCAATTGATAATCGTGGCACTTTATTGGCTCTAGAACGCTCCTTTGCTGTTGGACAAGGAAACACGATCAAAATCTATGAAATTACCCTCCAAGGGGCAACAGATATCAATACCATTGACTCTTTGAGTAGCCTGACTACATCTCAATTAGCTGCTATCCAACCTGCTCAAAAACGGTTATTATTAAACCTTGATTCTCTGAATTTGCCCAATAGTGACGGCAATCATCCCACAGGGACAGATAATATTGAAGGTCTGGCTTTTGGTCCCAAATTGGCAGATGGTACACAATCCATTGTTTTGGTGAGTGATAACAACTTCAACGCCACCCAATTTACACAAATCCTCACCTTGAGTGCAGATGTAGTTCCCACAGTCACCCCGATTGTAAAAACCCGTCCGGCACTTTTAGATGATGGTAGTTTACCATTTAGTCAAAGAGCCGATGCGGATGATCCGGCAATTTATGTTAATGCCACAGATTCCAGCAAGAGTTTAGTATTAACCAGCGTCAAAAATGGCGGTTTGCGGATTTATGATTTAGCTGGAAACCTATTGCAGACCATTAATCCTAGCAATCCCGACATTCGTTATAACAACGTTGATTTGCAATATGGATTTACATTAGGTGGTCAAAAAGTTGATATTGCCGTTGCGAGCGATCGCAACAACGATAAACTAGCAATATTCAAAATTAACCCCAACAGCACTAATGGCAATTATTTAGAAAACATCACTGATAGCAATGCAGCCACAATTTTTCAAGGTCTACCTTTCGCTACTCCTTATTCTGCATCTACTCGCAGTGCTTATGGATTAGCTTTATATCGCAGTCCCGTCACCAACGATTATTACGTCTTTACCAGCCGTCGTGTCACTGGAGATATCGCTCAACTCAAATTAGTAGACAAAGGTAACGGTAAAATTGGTTATGAGGTAGTTCGTAGCTTCACCATTCCCTCACCAACCACAGCAGGTGCTTCAGCCCAGACTGAAGGCATGGTAGCAGACCAAGAAACAGGATTTGTGTACATTGGTCAAGAAGATGTGGGGATTTGGAAATTCGACGCTGAACCCAATGGTGGTTCAACAGGTAAATTAATTGAGAAAGTCAAAGCTGAGGGTGGCAAAAACCTCACCAATGATGTTGAAGGCTTAACGATTTATTACGGTAAAAACGGTACAGGCTACCTGTTAGCATCCAGTCAAGGCGATAATACCTTTGCAGCATATACCCGTGAAGGCAACAACGACTTTTTAGGTAGATTTGGAGTTGGGAACAATGGCGGAATTGACAGCGTTCAAGAATCTGACGGTGCGGATGTTATTAATCTGCCCTTGGGTCCCAATTTCCCTAATGGTGTATTTATCACCCAAGACGGTGCAAATGACCCCGCCACTATTGTTAATGGGGAGAACATCAGTAGCAACTTTAAGTTAGTACCTTGGGAAAATATTGCTAATGCTTTACCCACACCCTTAAAAATAGATACCACCAGTTACAACCCCCGTAACCCGGTCCCCCAACCACGACTAACCAACTACGAATTTACCAATCTTCCCAAATTAGGAACAACATCTAAAGGTCAAGATATCTTCTTAGGTGGTTTTTCCGGGTTGCATTTCCAAGGTATTGCGACAAATGGGAATCTCCAATTTGTCACCAACACAGATAGAGGACCAAATGGCGACCCCACCGGGGCTAATCGTCCCTTCTATTTACCAGATTTTCAACCAGAAATAGTCAGTTTTGAGCTTAACAGACAAACAGGTGCAATTAGCATCACCAAGAGAACAGGACTATTTGAAAAAGATGGAACAACCCCATTAACCGGACTTCCCAACCTACAAGCAGGGGCAAATGGTACAGCATACACCGATGAAGTTGCTGTTAATTTGGATGGTCAAGTCATAGCCAATAAAGCGTTAGGCGCGGATTTAGAGGGTATTGTGATTGCCCCCAATGGTGATTATTGGCTGGTAGATGAATACCGTCCGGCAATTTATAACTTCGATATTAACGGTAAACTGCTTGAACGCTACATTCCTCAAGGAACAGCCACAGCACCTGAACCAGACGCAGCCCCAGGAACTTTTGGTAAAGAAGTATTACCAGCAGTTTATGCCCAACGTCGCAATAATCGCGGTTTTGAAGCCGTAGCATTGGAAGGTAGTAAACTTTACGCCTTTATTCAAAGTGCCATTGATAATCCAGATAATGCTGGTGATACAACATCCAGAAATTCCCGTAATTTGAGAATTTTGGAATTTGACATTATTTCCAAACAAGTCACTGGTGAATATCTCTATTTATTGGATAACATTACTGGTGCTGGGAACGCCAGAACCGATAAATTAGGTGATGCAGTTTCCTTGGGTAATGGTAAATTTGCCGTTGTCGAACGGGATGATTTAGGAACAAATGCCTCCAACAAATTGATTTATCAAATTAATTTAGCCGGGGCAACTAATATCAATAATTCTGCTAATTTCACCTTACCTGCTGGTAAAACCATTGAACAACTCACACCAGCCGAATTAACTGCTGCTAAAATTACCCCAGTTAGCAAAAGTTTGATTGTTAATGCTGCCCAACTTGGTTATACAGGTGTGGAAAAATTAGAAGGTTTAGCTTTAGTTGCACCCAATACTCTGGCATTAATTAACGACAATGACTTCAACGTTGCTGGAACAACAATCCCTGAAAAATTAGGGATTTTAGAACTACCCTATAACTTGACAACTCCTCAACCGAAACCATCTTTAAATATCTTGTTGGTGAATGATGATGGTTATCAAGCGAAGGGAATTAATGTTCTTTACGACAAACTAGTGGCTGCTGGTCATAAAGTCACCCTAGTTGCCCCCAAAAATCAACAGAGTGGACAAGGTACAGCCATTGATACCGATAAAGTTTTCCAACCCATTGAGGTAGTCAACTACGCACCAAATAAATGGTATGTAGATGGTAAACCAGTTATTGCCACTTGGACAGGATTGGATTTTGTTGTTAAACAAAGACCAGATTTAGTAATTTCTGGAATTAATGAAGGGGAAAATCTGGGTTTAGAAGGAATTATTTCCGGTACACTCAGTGCTGCGGTTTCTGCTGTACATCAAGGTGTGCCGTCCATTGCCGTTAGCGCTGGCATAATTTTATCAGAACGTGCCGCTGGTTATCCCAGCACTGATAAAGCCTATCAAGTGGGCGCTAATTACGTCGTTGATTTAATTGCCCAATTACAGGCAAAACAAGGCAATCAACCCCAATTATTACCCGACGGTATTGGTTTAAATGTCAATATCCCTGCTGATAACCCAATCACAGGTATTGCTTTCACAGAGTTTGATTTAGCAGGTAGTTTTGACTTTAAATTTGGTCAATTACCAGCGAATTTTGGTACAGGTCAAGGGATACTTTACAGTCAAAATTCTCTTCCTGCTGGTGCAACTCCCAAACCCACATCTGAGGGAGAACAGTTTTTAGCTGACAAAATTACCGTCACAGCCTTTGATGGTGATTGGGGAACAACAGCAAGTCAGCGTCAAGCATTAGCACCCCGTCTGCAATTAACTGTACCCAATTTAGTTAACCCTATTGCCACTGCCAGCAAATCCTTAAATATTCTGTTGGTAAATGATGATGGCTACCAAGCTAAGGGCATAGATGTTATCTATAATGCCTTAGTTGCGGCGGGTCATAAAGTCATTTTAGTTGCACCAAAAACTCAACAAAGCGGTAAAGGAACTTCCATTAACACCGATAAAATCTTCCAAAATATGGAAGTTGTGGAATTTGATACCACTAAAAATAAATGGTACGTTGACGGAACCCCAATTGTTGCCACTTGGGCAGGTTTAGATTATATTCTCCCCAGTAAAGAGAACTTAGCCAAACCTGATTTAGTAATTTCTGGGATTAACGAAGGGGAGAATGTTGGTTTTGATGCGATTGCTTCCGGGACACTGAGTGCAGCAGTTACAGCCTTACAAAATGGGATTCCCGCGATCGCTGTTAGTGCTGGTATCAATTTAGCAGAGTTCCAACAAGGCAACAAAGCCAGCACCGAAAAGGCTTATGATGTGGCTGCTAGAATGGTTGTAGATACCATTAACAAACTGATCACCACCCAAGGTACTAACCCAGATTTATTACCCAAGGGTGTCGGTTTAAACATTAATATTCCTGCCTACAACCCTGATAATGCCAGTCTGAAAACCTTAACAGGTGTAGCATTAACCAAATTTGACGAAACCACCAGCCTCAACTTCAATGTTGCGAAAAACCAAAATGGTGTAGCCAGCATTCTTTTAGGTTCACCAATAATTACAGGTGACATAGAATCAGAAGGTGGCAAATTCCTAGAACGCAACATCACCATTACACCCATAGATGGTAACTGGGGTGCAAGTACATCCACCTTACAAAAAGTAGCGAGTGATGCCACACCTCTAAAAGTTAATGGTATTGCCAGTGGAGACACCACCCAAACCTCTACCGTTCTTTGGGCGCGGAGTATCTTCCCTGGTCAGGTTAAATTTGAGTATTCCACCAACTCTAACTTCAGTACCATTGCGGGGACACAAACAGCCAATGTAACTGACATTAACCTACCTGTGAAGGTGGCAGTTAGTGGACTGACTCCCAACACCAACTACTTCTATCGCGTCACCGATATTACCGGGGCAATCAGCATTGGTAAATTTAGCACAGCCGCCGCAGTTGGTACTAAAACTGGCTTGAAATTCGGTGTTTCTGGAGATTGGCGCGGCGAACTTGCCCCCTATCCAGCCGTTAGTAATGCTGATGATGCTAACCTGAAATTCTTTGTTGAATTGGGTGATACTATCTATGCAGATGTGGCTTCACCTGCCGTTAAAAACCCTGATGGGACAGAGAAAAAGCAAACTACAACCTTAGATGAATATCGTGTCAAACAGGGAGAAGTCTACAGTCAAAGATATGGTCAAAACACCCTGGGTGATTTACGCGCTGCTACCTCAATTTTGGCAACTGTTGATGACCATGAAGTAGTCAATGACTTCCAAGGTGGAAAAGATTTAGCCACAGCCTCCACCGCAGAAAAGACTTTATATGGTGCAAGTTCTGGCTTAGTTAACGATTCTCCACTTTACGAAAATGGTCTGCAATCCTTCCAAGAATACAACCCCATCAGTGACCAATTCTATGGGGCAACAGGGGATTCTCGCACAGCCGGAGAACGCAAACTTTATCGTTACAATACCTTTGGTAGTGATGCAGCCACTTTTGTTCTTGATGCCCGTTCCTTCCGTGACCCAGGCTTAACAGATGTCGCTAATCCTAGTGATGCCACTCAGGTAACAAAATTCCTCACTGATTCCTTTAATCCGAATCGGACAATGTTAGGAAAAGTCCAGTTGGATGACCTCAAACGCGACTTACTCCAATCTCAAAAAGATGGCATCACCTGGAAGTTTATCATGCTGCCAGAGCCTATTCAGAACTTGGGAGTGGCGATCGCTGCCGATAGATATGAAGGCTATGCTGCGGAAAGAACAGAAATTCTCAAATTCATCAACGACAGCAAAATCAGTAACGTTGTCTTTGTCACCGCAGACTTCCACCGCACATTAGTCAACAACCTCACCTACCAATTAGCACCGGGACAGGCACAAATCCCCACCAGGGCTTTTGAAATTATTACTGGTTCTGTAGCTTATGATCCTCCTTTTGGACCAACAGTGGGTAATTTCTTCCTCACTCCTGAACAAAAGGCATTTTACAATTCCCTACCTGTCGCTAATGATGTTGACAGCACAGTTAATGATAGAGACGATTTCATCAAACAAGTCGTTAATGGTGGTATCAATGCCTTAGGTTATGACCCCATTGGGTTAAATAACAATCTGACTGTAGCGAATGGTTTGATTGATGCTAAGTTATTGCAAGGTGACTATGTTGCCACTCATACCTATGGCTGGACAGAGTTTAACATTGACCAAGCCACTCAAAAGTTGACTGTCACCACCTACGGCATTGACCCTTATACCCGTCAAGAACTAGAAGCAAATCCCACAGCTATATCTAGTCGTCAGCCGAAAATTGTTAGTCAGTTTGAAGTTACAGCTAATAATTTTGTGGATTTAGAGTTGAGTCAAACTGCAAATGTCACGAACGCAGTTATCGGAGACCAGGTGACATTTACCTTAACCCTCTCCAATAAAGGTTCTCTACTGGCTAATGGCATTCAAGTCACAGATTTCTTACCACAACCATTTACCTTCATCTCTGCAACACCGGAACAGGGAACTTACAACAGTCAAACCGGTGTGTGGGAAGTGGGAGAAATTGCTGGTAATGTTACCCGCACCCTGAAACTCACCGCTAAAGTGACTCAAAGTGGGGCATTAACCAACAAGGCAGAAATTACCGCCCAAAATCAACCTGACTTTGATTCTGGTGCTGGTAATAACAACGCCCAAGAAGATGATCAAAGTTCAACTACCCTAAATATTACTTCTCCTATGGTGACAATTAAAGGCTTTGCTTCTTTACCTGCTGATACTTTCGCTGCTGGACCTACTTCAGGTGCAGCCGTAACCAATCCTACCAATGGACGCACTACCCCCTTCCCTGGTCAACCAGTGCAAGGATTCAGTGGTGTGCAGTTTGCCCCCAATAGTGGTAGTTCTGTATTTTGGTTCTTAGCAGATAACGGTTTTGGCGCAAAAAATAACAGTGCTGATTTCCTCCTGCGACTTTACCAAGTTGACCCCAATTTTGCGGGTACAGAAAACGCTAATGGTTCTGTAGCGGTTCAAAACTTCATTCAACTCTCCGACCCCAATAAATTAATCCCCTTTGATATTGTCAATAAAAACACAGCCAAACGGGAACTGACCGGGGCTGATTTTGATGTAGAGTCCTTTGTCATTGATGCTAAAGGTGATATTTGGGTAGGTGATGAATTTGGAACTTACTTACTACATTTCAACAGTAATGGTGTTTTATTAGATCCGCCATTTGCTACACCCAACCCTGTTCAATTAAATACTCTCAAAGGTCAAACCCCCATTGTTATCGGCCATCGTGGTGCTAGTGGTGAACTGCCAGAACATACAATAGAAGCCTACAGACTGGCGATTTTACGCGGTGCAGACTTCATTGAACCTGATTTAGTATCTACTAAAGATGGTGTATTAATTGCCCGTCATGAACCCAATTTAATTAATACTACTGATGTTGCTAGTCGTCCTGAATTTGCTAGTCGCAAAAAGACGGTGATCGTGGATGGTGCTGCGGAAGAGGGTTTCTTTGCTTCTGATTTTACTTTGGCAGAAATTAAAACTCTGCGTGCGGTGATGCCTCAAGGTTTCCGTAATCAATTATTTAACGGTCTCCTGGATATTCCCACTCTTGGGGAAATTATTGATTTACTCAAGGAAGTGGAAGCACAAACGGGTAAGAAGATTGGTATTTACCCAGAAACTAAGCATCCTACATATCATGATAATTTGGGCTTGTCTCTGGAAGAAAAACTGATTGATACCCTCAAAGCTAAGGGATTTACTGATCCTAAACGAGTTTTTATTCAGTCCTTTGAAGTTAGCAATCTCAAGGATTTGAATAGTAATATTATGCCAGCTAGGGGTGTGGATTTGCCCTTGGTGCAATTGATTGATGCTTATGATGTGGCTAATGATGGCACACTGTTGTATCAAGATGTGAATGCCCGTCCCTATGATTTCACTGTTAAGGGAGATACTCGCACCTATGGAGATTTAATTACTCCTGCTGGTTTGAAAGAAATTGCCACCTATGCTGATGGGATTGGACCTTGGAAACGTCAGATTGTTTCTGTGAAAACGGTAGATAATAACAATGATGGTAAGCCTGACGATTTGAATAGTGATGGTGTTATTAACGATGCAGACAAAGTTACCCTAGCACCTAGTAGTTTAGTTAGTGATGCCCATAAAGAGGGTTTACTGGTTCATCCTTACACCTTCCGTAATGAAAGCCGCTATCTGGCATCAAATTACAATAACAATCCTGAATTAGAGTTCCGTCAATTCATTAATTTGGGTGTAGATGGTTATTTTACCGATTTTCCTGGTACGGGTGATTTGGTACGGGATCAGATTACTGCAAATCAAGTACGATCGCCCCAAAATCCCACTGTCCTTTCTACTCCTAAGTTTGATACTCTCAACGGTAAAGCCCCAATAGTTATTGGCCATCGGGGTGCAAGTGGTGAACGCCCAGAACATACCCTAGCATCCTATAAATTAGCGATCGCTCAAGGTGCAGATTTCGTTGAACCCGATTTAGTGGTAACAAAAGACGGTATCTTAATTGCCCGTCATGAACCCATGTTAGCAGTCGGTGTTCTCAATACTGATGGCACAATTCAACGAGATGCTAATGGTAAGCCGGTTATCAATACCACTGATACAAGTACGGATGTTTACCTCCGTGATAAATTTAGCGATCGCCTAAAAATCAAAAATTTAGATGGTCGCAATGTCGCTGGTTGGTTCGCGGAAGACTTTACCCTGGCAGAAGTCAAGGAACTAAATGCGATCGAACGTATCCCGGCATTACGTGGCACTGCTTTTGATAAAGATGGGCTAAAAGTACCCACCCTGACAGAAGTTATTGATTTGGTGAAACAGGTAGAAACTGCCACCGGGCGCAAAATCGGTATCTATCCTGAAACCAAACACCCTACTTTCTTCCAACAGCAAGGCATTAACACTAGCCAAATCTTAGTAAACACTCTCAAAGCTAATAACTTTACCGATCCTACCCGTGTCTTTATTCAGTCCTTTGAAGTTGCTAACCTCAAAGCACTTAATAATACCATCATGCCCGCCGCCGGAATTAATATTCCTCTGATCCAATTGTTCGGCGGTTCTGGTCAACCCTATGATTTTGTAGTTAGTGGTGATAAACGCACCTATACCGACCTTTCCACACCCGCAGGTTTAGCAGAAATTGCCACCTATGCGCAAGGTATTGGACCTAATAAACAGCGCATTGTTCCCCAGTTGACAGTAGATAAAGATGGTAATGGTCAACCCGATGATTTGAATGGTGATGGTCAAATTAGTGATGGCGATCGCATTTTAGGCACACCCACAACTTTAATCGCCGATGCCCATAAAGCGGGTTTATTAGTCCATCTCTACACTTTAAGAAATGATAGTTTCTTCCTTCCCAACACCTACAACGGCGATCCTGGTGCAGAGTTCCGTAAATTCATAGATTTGGGTGTAGATGGTTTCTTTACTGACTTCCCCAAAACAGGACGGCAAGTATTAGTAAATAATTATTTTGCTGGTACTGGTTACGCCAACCCCAACAATAACCTCAATACTCCTTACTTCGCCAACTCTCCCGTTTACTTCGATCCTAATCAACCATACTACGGTGATTTGGTGGAAGCTAACCTCAACCGTTCCCAAGGCTTTGAAGGTATGGCATTTAGCCCTGATCGTCAAACCCTCTACCCCATGCTAGAAGGAACTGTAGTTGGTGATCCTGTTGGTTCTGTGAGGATTTATAAATTCGATGTCGCCAGCAAAGCATTTACAGGACTTGTGGGACGTTATCAATTAGCAAGTACCAGTAATGCCATTGGAGATTTTACCCCCATCAATAAGGATGAGTTTCTAGTTATTGAACGGGATAATAACCAAGGTAGCGCCGCAGCCTTTAAAAAGATATTCAAGGTTGATTTTAGCAAAATAGATGCTAACGGCTTTGTCTCCAAAGAGGAAGTAGCAGACCTATTAAATATCCAAGATCCCAAGGATCTTAATGGTGATGGCAAAACTACTTATAATATGCCTTTCCAAACCATTGAAGATGTGTTGGTACTGGATAACAAAACCATTCTGGTTGCTAACGATAACAACTATCCTTTCTCTATCGGTCGTCCCCCAGCCATTGATAATAATGAAATGGTGGTGTTGGAACTGGATAAAACCCTAGCACTTGATCCACGCTTGGGTGTTAGTGCTGCTATTGCCGAAAGTCCTCAACTGGTTGCAGGTACACCTAGTGTAGATGATTTGTTTGTTGGTAAAGGCATTGATGGCATTAAAGACACCATCTTTACGGGGGCAGGTAATGACACCGTAGATACCGTTTTCGGTGCAATTTCTCCCTTTGCTGGTAATAACATCATTGACACTGGTAGTGGTGATGATACGATCTTTGTGAATAAAGGCGATCGCGCTTTCGGTAGTGATGGTAATGACACCTTTGATGCGAGAGATGGTCAAGGTGGCAACCGCATATCTGGTGGTGTGGGTGATGATACCTTCTACTTGGGTAGCAATGACCGGGCTTTGGGTGGTGATGGTAAAGATATCTTCAGAGTTAGTCTTGGTGGTGGTAACTTAATTTCCGGTGGTGCCGGCGCTGACCAATTCTGGATTGTCAACGCTGAACTACCCAAAGCTGCTAATACCGTGCTTGACTTCCAACTGGGTACTGATGTGATTGGGATTAGTGGTGCTGTCAGTTTAGGTATTACCACATCCACACTCAAGTTAAATCAAGTTGGTGCAGATACCGCGATTGTCTTCAACAATCAAACTTTAGCTACTCTGACTGGGATTCAAGCCAGCAGTTTGAGTTTGACAGATTCTAAACAGTTTGTCTTTGCTTAGAATCTAATTCTCCCGTAGGGGTTTAGCGCAATGCGTTAAACCCTAACTGGGCAAAATCTTTGTGGTTTGGTTTGCATCTTTTTAATCGAAAACCACTGTGAAAAGTGTAATCAATCTCAGGAATCTGGGTTATTTCGTAATCACAACAGTGACAAACAGCGATTACTAGGTCGCGCTTCGCTATCGATCCACCAAGCTAAATCCTCAAAAGCATCTGCATCAAATTCCAAGTTTCTCACAGGCTGCTTCCAAAGAAATTCCATCTTGACGTTTTCTAGCGGTAAGTAATCTCGCTTTCATGGCTGGACTGCTCAACAAATAAGCAGTTTCTCTCTCAGCCATTATTTCTTGCCACATGGCAATGGGAACAACTACAGAAACTGTTTGACCTTCTGAATCACAGATGTATTGTAATGTGTTAGTCATAGTAGCTAATATAACTTATACTCAAAACGGCTTGATTGTTTGATTCTAAACGTAGGGGTTTAGCTCTTGCTTTACCCCTACACATCTGGGTTCTTTGTCATTTGGCAAAAGTTTAAATCTCACCCGTGTTTAGCTTAATCAGCAGAAGCCCCACGTCTCACTCTTAGGAGCGTGAGATGAATGCGCGTGAGTTGAGTTGCGTAGCCCAAATTGTATTTGAGCGTAGCGAAAACAAAGAAGGCTACAGCGACGAAACGAACAAAATATT
>NZ_JAQMSE010000161.1:0-8400 GCF_028330045.1 Aphanizomenon sp. CS-733/32 | reverse complement strand
ATATTTTGTTCGTTTCGTCGCTGTAGCCTTCTTTGTTTTCGCTACGCTCAAATACAATTTGGGCTACGCAACTCAACTCACGCGCATTCATCCCACGCTCCTAAGAGTGAGACGTGGGGCTTCTGCTGATTAAGCTAAATTCTGATATAGTATAAGTATAATCTACCCCACTACGCTCGGATATTTTGATAAAATCCCGTTTCAAGTGCGCCCAACATAGTGTTTAAGACAAGTTATCTGGTTTGGCTGTTCTTAAAGGAACACGAATCAGATGATAAGCACCCTTGGTGGCTAAACTTTTGTAATTGTCTGGTGGTAGGTCCATTTCTTGGAATTTTCCCTGTTCAACTAAGAGTAATAATGATGGTGGTTTAGTTGGTTGGGATGCTTGCTTTTGAATATATTCAAGAGCTTGTTGAGCAAATTTGATGTAATTAACATTTTTGTGCGTGTAGAAAGTCACCGTAGGTTTTTTGAATCCAACCATAATTAATTCTTCATTGGGTTGTTTTGATTCAACAATGAGGGCGGATAATTCTCTGAGAGGGAGTTGACGCTGTTGATCCATAATGGCAACAGCAGGCATTAAAACGATCGCAATAAAGGCGATAAATCCTAATAAGTTAATGGTGATGATCTGTCGGTAACGGTGAGTTAAGATGAGAATGGCGGCGGTAATTGTAGATAGCAACCAAATTATGCCTCCAAATTTGAGGATGCCTGATTTCTCCATTTGTACATATAATTCAGGAGCAGCGGGATCAGGTCCAGCAATTCGGGTAAGATGAAAGAGAGCGATCGCCAGAATAGTCAAGAATCCTACGTTTATCCAAGCACTGAGGCGTAAAAATTTGGGAGGCGTTGGGGTAATAGTAGGTGAACTGGAGAAAAGATCACTCCAAAATAATGCCACAAGCATTGCCGCTGCTGGCATTAAGGGTAATACATAGCTGGGCAGTTTGGTGACGGAAATTGTGAAAAATCCAAACACACCCAGAAACCATATACAGGTAAATAAACCTAGTTGTTGAGAGCGTTCTTGGTTTAACCAGTGCGATCGCTGCAAAAGATTGACTCTAACTAGAGCCGCAGGGATGTACACTGAATAGGGTGCAAACCCCAACAAAACTACTAAAAAGTAAAAATACCAAGGGGCTGAATGACCATTAACGACTTCGGTGAAACGGTCTATATTGTGATAGATAAAAAAGGCATTAATAAAATTCCAGCCGTTGCGCCAAGTTACTAAAACATACCAGGGAAGTGATAGCAATAAAACGATCCCCATGCCCAAAATCGGCCGCATTTCCCGCCACAATTCCCAGAATTTCCCGACATATACGGCAAAAGCAATCATAATCAGTCCGGGTAAAACAATCCCTACCGGACCCTTCGTTAATATTGCCCCAGCCATTAATACATAACAAGCTAAATACCATTGATTAGGAAGTCGCCAATTACCAATGACTATTGAGGAATAATTTTGAGCATATCCCAAATAGAAGCATAATAATGTTGCACCGATACAGCCGGTAAGCAACATATCGGAAACGCCAGTTCTCCCCCAAACAATCATTTCTGCGTTGAGTGCCATTAAGGCTGCGGCAATGGCGGCTGTAAAGTAACGTCTGGGCAAGTTGGTAACTTGTTCTAATTCGTCTTTTCTGGCAAAATACCACTGCACAGTATAAAACGCCAAAGCAATTACACCCATTGCTGCCAATGCTGAAGGGATACGAGCAGCCCATTCATTTACTCCCATAATAGAGTAGGCGATCGCCTGACACCAATAAATCAAAGCAGGTTTATCAAAGCGAGTTTCACCATTAAAAAACGGCGTAATCCAATCACCAGTTACCAGCATTTGCCGGGAAGCTTCAGCAAACAGCGGCTCAGTTTCATCAATCAAGCCCACATTCCCCAAATTCCAACCAAAGGCTATCCAACCAATCACCAATAACCACAGGGACGACACAGCCACAAATAGGACTGGACGCTGTTGTAAATTATTCAACCACTTATCAACCACGTTACGATTAATACTAAATTTTATGTTCATGAATTAATACTTAAAGACACTGTAATCATGTCTTGCCAATATACAATAGGTTACAATTCAAAATTCCAAAAACTCCTGACTCCTGAATGGGCGCAAGCCCTGCGCCCCTACCTTAACACCAACTGCCATTCTTGAGTTTGAGGATTCCATTGTGGAGAAGAAGTTTCTCCCACAACATAGGGACCCCAATAGCGTCGAGAACCATCTTGAGCAAAAGCCACTAAAATATCACCTTTCTCTAGCTTTAAATTACCTTGAGGCAAGGATAAAATTAACCCGTTCTCATTTCCCTCTTGGGGAGCAAAATCCCAATGAGCCGGAATACCAGATTTAGATTTATTCGCAGTGGCACTTTTTTGAGATGATTGTCTAGCTAATAATGCTAGACGTACAGGTTGGGTAGTTTTGTTGCTCATCCGAAGTGATCCAGCAATCTTGGTTTTACTATCTGAATCAAACCGATAGGCTACAACTGTAGACTGATTTTTTTGTGAACTTGATTCTACTGATTCACTTGGTGTACTATCTAGGTTGACTGCATCAGCACTATTGACCGTGTTTGTAACTATAGGTGAATTTTTTTCTGGATTTGTAGACTCAAAGGAGATTCTCATATCCAGGCATCCAGTGATGATCCCCATGAATCCTACTACAGAAAAACCGATAATGAAGTTACGATACCGATAGAGGCAGTTTTTCATAATGATTATAGATATAGAAATAAGATTTTTTGCCAGCTAAACCCAAGTAATTGGTAATTATTCTCGTTCCCTGTTCCCTGTTCCCTGTTCCCTGTTCCCTGTTCCCTGTTCCCTGTTCCCTTCTTCATGCAAAATACTCGCCTGAACAACCTATTAGAAACAATTTATAGAAGCTTGAGTGAATGGTTTCTCAATCCTTGGCGACGGTTATCATTACTACTCATTAGTTTCTTGTTTGGCTTTTTTTTGGGATCGGCAGTATCAACAACTGCTGGACAGAAAGCAGAATTAGACATCGTAGTAGCTGGATTTTTAGTGCTATTAACTGAAATCACCAGTAGGATATTTTACAGTCGTAATTTTTTTGCTCGGCAAGCATTTTGGGTAGAAACACTCAACTATCTCAAGGTTGGTTTTATCTACAGTCTATTCCTAGAAGCCTTGAAACTGGGTTCGTGATTTTATGAGTGGCGAATGGCTAAGTAAAATTTTGACAACGGACACATCCTGGCAAGTATTAGCACAAACCGCAGCATTGGTAAATCCTCTGCGAGCTAAAGTGTTTAATATTACTGCTGAGAATGTGGTCGAAGCTATCCAAAACAGAGGGGATTTACTGAAGTTAGTTTTCCCTGATTTTAGTCAATTTTGTCAAACTAGCCTAAAAACTGATCCTCAAGGAATGTTGCAGGTATTGTGGGATGTGTGGCTACCTTTGGGAATGAAAATTGCAGCACAGCGTCAAGAGTTAGGGAAACCTTTCATCCAGGGAATTTTAGGCGCACAAGGCACGGGTAAAACCACAATGTCCGGGGTGCTGAAGTTGATTCTCCAGCAGTTGGGATACAGGACATTAAGCTTGTCTTTGGACGACTTGTACAAAACTTATAGCGATCGCTTGGCTTTAATGGAGCAAGATTCCCGTTTAGTTTGGCGCGGTCCGCCTGGAACCCACGATATTCACCTAGCTTTCAGTGTACTCGATCAGATTGCTCAAAGCAAGAGTCCTGTGATAGTTCCTAGATTTGATAAATCTGCTCATGGGGGTGCAGGCGATCGCACTACTTCTGAGATGATCACAAATCCCATAGATATTGTTCTGTTTGAAGGTTGGTTTGTGGGTGTAAAACCAATTCCTCCCCAAGCATTATTGACTCCACCACCACCTATTCTTACAGACGCAGATAGACAATTTGCCTCTGATATGAATCATCAACTGAAAAGTTATTTACCACTATGGGAAAAATTAGATAGTTTAATAGTTCTTTACCCCACAGATTACCGTTATTCATTAACATGGCGCAAGCAAGCCGAAAGACAAATGATTACTGCTGGTAAATCAGGAATGAGTGACGCACAAATAGAAGAATTTGTGAATTATTTTTGGCGTTCTTTACATCCTGAATTATTCATTAATCCTTTAGTAAAATCATCAGAAGTTGACTTAGTAATTGAAATTAATGCTGATCATAGTTTTGGAAAAATCAGAACAACTATCTGAGGTTATTAAATTCATCTTCTGTAATTTCTAATTGTTTAAGAATTTCCTGGAATAGCCAACCGCCGATTTCAGCATTTCCATGAATAGGAATAGTTGTTGCACGACCATCAGAATGCTTCCAGCGAGCATGACTACCTTTCTGACGAATTTTCTCAAAGCCTAATTTTTTGGCAACTTTTTCTAAAGTTTTGGCTTTAGCTGGCATAAGCAATAGTTACCTCAATATCATTAGGTAGGGATTTACCAGCCTCTAAATATTCTTCCGATAGCATTTCAAAAACATGGTTTAACTCTGAACGAGCTTCTTCATGGCTTTTTCCCCAAGCATGACATCCTTTAATTGCGGGAACGTAAGCAACAAATGTGCCATTATCATCGGGGCGTAAAATAATTGTATAGTCAATTAGTTTTTTGTTTATCATATTATTTCCTTGTTAAATACTTGTGATTAAAAAGCGATTTTCCTGACTCGTGGACGGGGAAACCCCGCCCCTACGGATAAATTACTTCCCTGTTTGGAGTGTTTCCACTAAATCATAAAAAGGTTGCCAATTATCGTCTTCAGTAATTCGTTCCCAAACGGACTCAATTACAGGTCTTAATAAAGCTGTTTTAGGATTAGATTCAGCTAGAGTTTTCCCAATTTTATCCATTTGATCAAGATCCAAATGATTGAGAATTTTATGATAAAGAAAACACCAATTATCAAAAGTTGCTGATGTTCCTAATGGGGGAATAATTTCTGAACCATTCATCACCAAAGCGGGATCATCTCGCCATTTACTAGAAAAGGTAGCAGCTATATCAGCAAAGAATTGATGATAACCAACTTGACTATCATGTAAAAAGGTAATAGTTAACCGCACAAATTCATCAGCTTCCTCTAACTGTAAATTTTCAAAACCCAATTTTCTCAACATTAAAGCCCGATATTCAGCTTGGTAATATTCAGCAAACTTAGATAAAGCCGCATCCAAATCACCTTGATCAATTATCGCCTTTAAAGGTTCTTGCAAAAGTTCTAAATTCAACTTGCAAATCCCTGGTTGCTGGCTGTAACAATAACGTTTATAATAATCGAAATATGCCGCCGTAAATTGGAGATCGTAAGTAGGAATAAACGCATAAGGTCCATAGTCAAAACTTTCCCCGGTAATGGACATATTATCAGTATTCAAAACTGCATGACAAAAACCCGCAGCCATCCACTGGGCTACTAATTCGGCGACACGCTGGACTAATTCGGCATAAAATAAAGCATACTTATCATTTTCAGCCTGCAAATGGGGATAATACTGTTCAATAACATGATCTAACAGCTTTTGAGTTAAATCAGGTCTTTTAAAATAGTTTAATCGTTCAAAAGTACCAAAACGAATATGAGATTTACTCATGCGAATCATTACAGAAGAACGAGTTGGCGAAGGTTCATCACCGCGCCACAAACCTAAACCCGTTTCAATCATACTCAGACAGCGAGAAGTACGAACTCCTAAACGATGAAGTGCTTCAGCGGCGAGAACTTCCCGCACTCCCCCTTTAAGGGTTAACATTCCGTCACCACCACGGGAGTAGGGAGTTCTTCCCGAACCTTTTGTGCCAAAATCGTATAATTCCCCATCAATCCCCCGCACTTGTCCATAGAGAAAGCCTCTACCGTCACCTAATTGGGAGTTATATTGTCCAAATTGATAACCGTGATAACGTAGTGCTAACAGGGGTTCTCGTCCCTCAAATTTACCAAAAGCGTTAATAAAATCTTCGTCTTTAACTACTTGGGGAGCAACTCCTAAGCGTGGTAGTAGTGCGTCATTGCGCCAGCGTAAAATATGTTGGGGAAATTCTTCCGCGACAACCTGATCATAGTAATCATTACCTAAAGATTCTAGGGCTGGTTCATAATTGAGGTTAAGTAAAGGATTAGTAGAATGGGTGTGATTGGGAGTTTCATCCAGAGCCATAAAAATTACGCTTAATTGATATTTCTTTAATAATAGACTTTTACCCGAGGTAGTGCGTAAACCATTCACTCGCCAGTTGTGCTACTGCCGCTAATTTACCTCGTTCTTCAAATAAATGGGTGGCTCTAGGAATAATCTCCAGCCGTTTGACTGAGTGCAACTGTGCCAGTGCATCCTCATTCATTGCTATTACGGGCGTATCGTAACCGCCAACAATGAGCAGCGTTGGTGCTTTGACATGAGATAATGCTGAACCCGCTAAATCAGGTCGTCCACCACGGGAAACAATAGCTTGTACTGACCCTGGACGTTCTGCGGCGGCAACCAGGGCTGCACCTGCTCCTGTACTAGCACCAAAGTAACCTACTTTGAGGTTACAAGTATCTGGGTTATGTACTAGCCAATCTGTCGCCCCAACTAACCGGGATGCTAATAAACCAATATCAAAGCGTAAATGTCTGGTTCGCAAATCAATTTCTTCTTCTTCAGCAGTGAGCAAATCAATTAATAAAGTTGCTAGTCCCGCCTGTTGTAAGACTCCGGCAGCATAGCGATTACGAGGACTATGACGGCTGCTACCACTGCCATGAGCAAACAATACTACACCCATAGCACCATTAGGAATCATCAAATTCCCCTCTAAGTTAACCTTACCTGCTGTCACTGACACCAGATGTTCTTGGGGGTGCTGTGCTAATGTTCTATCCATAACCTCAACCTCCATTTACGAATTATTAGCTACCAGTAATTTTCGCCTTGTCAACAGTTCACATACCTCTGTGTCGTTTGTTTGCTGAAAATCTTCGTACCAAATACCGATGGCACACAAATCATCTAGCATCATTAAGCACACGACTTGATCTACTTCTGCTTGCAGTTCTTCACAGGTAGATGCTGCTGCAACTGGAACTGCAACCACCAGTTTACGGGGCTGTTGCTTTTTTAATGTCGCGATCGCTGCTCGGATAGTAGCACCCGTAGCAATGCCATCATCAACTAAAATAATAGTATGATTTTTAACTTTTGGTAGGGAAAGATTACCCCGATAGCTATGGCTACGGCGGTCTAATTCCCGCATTTCGATAGCTGCTACTTCATTAATAGTTTCTGGGGAAATCCGCAACCAATCAACGACATTCTCATTAATTACACGCACCCCTCCGGTGGCGATCGCACCCATGGCAAGTTCTGTGTGTCCAGGTACACCGAGTTTCCGCACCAAGCAGACATCTAATGGGGCATCAAGTTCCTTTGCCACCTCATAAGCTACAGGCACACCACCACGGGGAAGCCCCAATACTAAAACATCTGGACAATTGGCATACTCTGTTAACTGGCCAGCTAAGAGTTTACCCGCTTGCGTCCGATTACGAAATCTTTGCACCATATTTTATACCTCTTGTTATTGACAGGTGGGGCTGTGGACACGACGTTATTTAGTGATTTGCTGCCAAGCTGCATCTAAAGCCGATTTTGTGCGCTCAGTCCCACGGGAAATACTCTGTTGCAAACTCTGCCATTGTTCTTGCAAAAACTCCGTAGCCTCTTCTAAGGCGTGATGTGGATGCGCAGATTCAACCGTAATTTGATCCAAGCGGTGAAGATTGTCTGGAATGTCTGGCACTGGATGGTAATAAATTGACACCGCACCCATACCTATTCCAGCAATTCCCTGTACTGGTAAATAAGCTTCCTCTCCCGAAAAATAGGCAATACGCCCGGAATCATCGAGCCAGACTTCTTCTAACTCAGCAAAACGAGCAGATGTCGAGCTATCTATGGCTATTGAACCGATAATTTGACTATGACGCACAACATTGAGCATATTTCCCCTCCCATACTCCCTATTTCTGAGGAGTTTGATTAATACAACACAACGGCTGATCTTTTGCCACCTTGTTGTTTGGAACTGGAACTCTACTTTGAGGGTAGCAAGAAAATCGGAGAAATTGTTCCATCAAATTGTAGAAAAAATGTAGAAGAAATTAATCCCAGGAGAACAAACTTAGTTATTAAGCAATAACATTCCTTAATTAAGTAGGGTTTGCTGAAAAAGTTATCTGTGAGGGTTAGGAGTCAGGAGTCAGGAGTCAGGAGTCAGGAGGAAGAATTAGAAAGATATAAGAATAGTCTCAAATTCCAGAAAGTGATAGGTTTTTAATGGTTTCAATGCTTATT
>NZ_JAQMSE010000160.1:0-9595 GCF_028330045.1 Aphanizomenon sp. CS-733/32 | reverse complement strand
GGGGAGGTAGGGGAGGCAGGGGGGCAGGGGGGAATATTTCTATTTATTTTTCCCAATCACCAATCACCAATTCCCAATTCCCAATCCCCAATCACCAATCACCAATCACCAATTACCTATCACCATTCCCAATGCTGTAAAATAGTTTTCAAATCCTGGTCTAGTCAAAAACTCATGACTACAGTTACATCACAAGAGATTGCCAAATTTCGTTCTCATTTAGCAGATGATCCGCAAGCAATGGAAGCATTAGACTTGATAGAGGATTGCGATGGAGATTTAGAAGATGCGGTAATGACACTGGCTATTCGGGCTGGACAAGAACCAGAACAAACCAATTCCGACTGGTTAGATGCTTTAGCCAAAAAGTGGCGGGCGGTAATTTGTGAACAAGAATATCGAGAAGACTTGTTAAATGAGTCAATTCAAGGGATGATAGTACATCTAAGGACAATACCGAGTTTTCCCAAAAGTCTGGCTACACCCGTTTTAATTTATATTCTTAAACAAGGTGTGAATAATTTTTGTGAGCCTTTGGATTTGCTAAAGTCACATTAATCCTGAGTTTTAAAATTGATGAATTATCTTGTTGCTGTATTATCAGATCGCATCCAGGCTGAAGCCGCTGATTTAGCCTTAGAAAGAGAAGGCATAAATGGCACTATTCTCGGTAGAGGATACAAAAGTGCTGATGAATTTGGTTTAATTGATCCCAAAGAACAGGCAAAAAAACAAGTCAAGCTAATGGCGATTTGGTTAGTACCATTTGGCTTTTTTTCCGGTTTTACCTTCAGTTTGATTACCGGTTTGGATACCTTTGCTTGGGCTGGAGAAATTGGCAATCATGTGATTGGCGGTATTCTGGGGGCTGGTAGTGGTGCAATGGGTAGTGTATTTGTAGGTGGTGGCGTGGGTTTATTTGAGGGTGGTGGTGATGCTTTACCCTATCGCAATCGTTTAGATGCAGGTAAGTATTTAATTGTGGTACAGGGTTCGGAAACTCTGACCCGTCAAGCTACTCGCATTCTCCGCCAGTTTGAACCAGAAAATATTCAGGGTTATGCAGAAACAAACTAATCTATAACGCATGAATTATTCCTTGGAAATGACAACAAGTCGCCTTAAAATATTTCCTTGTTCTTTGGAGGTATCACAAGCTGCTGTAAGCAAAGATAAATTACAGGTTGAGAAGCTTTTAGGGGCAAATGTTCCTGATGATTGGTTTGCTGCTGACGTACTAGATTTTTTGCCAATTTATGCTCAAATGTTGCAAGATAACCCAAATCAGATTGGTTGGGGTGTCTGGCTAATAATTCTTATTGATAATTCTACTTTAATCGGAGATTTGGGATTTGGTGGTAAACCTGATGAGCAAGGTACTGTAGAAATGGGTTATGAGGTGCTATCTGCTTATCGTCACCAGGGATATGCTTTTGAAGCAGTTCAAGCATTAGTAAATTTTGCTATCACTGATCCAAAACTGAAGAGAATTATCAGCTATTGTCCACAAGATAATTTTGCATCACAGAGAATTTTGGAAAAGCTGGGAATGCAGCAGATAGAAACCTTAGATTCACCTGATTATCTGGCTGAACCTATGCTGAAATGGGAGATGACAGCAGCAGTAAAACCTAAAAATTAGAAATACTTACACCATAATTTTTTTTAGCAAGTTTAAAAATTATTTATTTTAACAATGTTACCCAGAGAAGAACTTTTAAAAGGTGTTGAAAACCGCGATACTATCGCCCGTGTAATTGATCGAGCAGATCAAGCTATAAAGACATGGGAAGTGGTATGTACAGATTTTTTGTCTCCGCCGGAGTTGGCGGAAATTCAAAGGGTATTTAGCCGTTTAACGGAGGTGCATTCGGTAGCGTGGGGTGGATATCCACAGGCGGAAAGACAAAGGTTAGCGATCGCTCGTGCTGATTTACCATTAGATCAGTCTGAAGTGGCGATTGTGGCTTTAGAAATTGCTGGTAATTTCTTGTTTGATACAGCAAATCACCGGGATTTTTTAGGCGCAATGTTAGGAACGGGGATTGTGCGAGAAAAAACCGGAGATGTGATTGTGTTGGGGGAAAGAGGGGCGCAGGTGATTGTTGTCCCTGAATTGGGAGAATTTTTGGAGATGAGTTTACAACAGGTGCGTTCTGTGCCAGTAAAAACTCGACGCATTGAGATTAATGAGTTAAAAATCCGCGAACCGAAGAAGAAGGAAATGACGACTGTGGAGGCTTCTTTGCGGTTAGATGCGGTAGCTTCGGCTGGGTTTGGGATGTCCCGCAGTAAAATGGTGGATTTAATTGATTCTAATGATGTGCGTGTCAATTGGAAGGAAGTCACCCAAGCCAGTTCTCACGTTAAAACAGGAGATTTAATCGCTATTCGCGGGAAAGGGCGGTTGGAAGTTGGGGAAATTGCAGTGACGAAAAAGGATCGCTATCGGGTGCAGTTGACTAGATATATGTAGGGTAAAATTTCGTTTTAGGGGTTGACAGATTATATTTTATATGATAGATTGTTAATCTGTGTTGATTACGGACGGTTAGCTCAGGTGGTTAGAGTACATCGTTGACATCGATGGGGTCGTTGGTTCGAGTCCAATACCGTCCATATTTTTATCTCTCATCTGTATTTTTCTTTTCTGCTATTCTCAATTTAGCAGAACGGGAACGGGGGTTTTCTTTAATTTCTTCTTCTGTGGCAATTATGGGTTTTTTTGTCAATATTCGCAAGGAGGGGGAATTTCTCAAACCATGTTTAACTGGTCTGTCTTCTAAACTGTGAAAACTGATTATGGCTATTCTTCCTTCAGGAATTAGTGCGTTAGGTGCTTTTTCTATTAAGGTTTCCAGGACTTTTAATTCGTCATTGACTGCTATTCGCAAAGCTTGAAAAACACGGGTTGCGGGGTGAATTCTCCCATGACGATATTTAGGAGGGACGGAGTAGGCGATCGCATTTGCCAATTCTGTAGTAGTATTAAATGGGCGTTTTTCAACAATTCTTCTGGCTATTCTGCGAGAAAGTCTCTCTTCACCATATTTAAAGAAAATATCCGCCAATTCTTGTTCGTCCCATTCATTGATGATATCTCCAGCGGTAAGGGATTGTTGCTGGTTCATTCGCATATCTAAATTTGCGGTATTTCTAAAACTAAAACCCCGTTCTGGGTTATCTAAATGATAGGAACTTACTCCCAAATCTGCTAAAATTCCATGATATGTACTTTCTAGAAATTGGTAATTAGCAAAGTTGCTATGAATAAATTTGACTCTATTTCCAAATTCTGCTAGATTCTCTTTTGCTGCATTTAAAGCATCTTCATCTTGGTCAACTGCGGTAATTTTCACATCTTCAGCAGTTGCTAAGATTAAGCGACTGTGACCTCCACCACCAACGGTTAAATCTAAATAATGTCCACCAGGTTGGATATTTAAACCTGTAATCACTTCTTGACTGAGAACGGGAATATGGGAAAATGTAATTTCTTCTAAATCTATGGGTGTTTGTGAATCTGATTTCATTATTAATTTATTGATACTAAAAATTAAGAAGCAAGTTTGGCGTTTATAAAACTGAAGATTTTTTCTAATTCTAATAAACCTGCTAGTTCTGGTTTTTCATCAGCATTTAGCAAATTTTCTTTATTCTTTTCTAAGAGTTCTTCTAAACGAATCTGTAACTCTTCAGTAAAGGAAAAAGGACGAAATTGATCTGAAAGATTCAGATTTATTCCATTTGGTAGCCAAGATGAGGGTTGTTTCATTAATTCTTTCATAAATATCTCCTTAATTGACAATTTTGCTTAACTAAGTTTAGATAATACTTTTGATTTATTAAAATGTAAGTGTTTTTTGCTTTTTAATTACAGAATTAATATCAATTCCTTTCCAATCTTTAAATAATTCAGCAATTTGTTCAGGTGTTGTAAAGTTGTCTGTAAAATATTCAAACTTACCACTATCAAGATTGAGGAAAAAACTCAAAAAACTACAATGATCTTTTGAACCAAAACCAAGCGGACAATCAAAACACCAATTATCTATACTTGTTCCATATTCTTTAATAATGGCACAGATTTTTTCAATTTTAATAGAATATTTTTGGCATAATTCTAGCAATTCAGAAGGAATTTTACCAATTTCACAAAATAACTCTATTGCTTGATAGGTTGAATTGGTAGGACGATATTTAAAATCAATTAATGATTCACAAATATCGAAAGCTTCAAGAAACTTTTGTTCAGATATTTTGTCCATTAGGAATATCGAGAATATTGATCATATTTTGACTAAGGGGCGGTTAGAAACCGCATCTACACAGACGAAACCCACCTGCGTGGGTTCTTAATTTAGTCCGCGAAGGCGGACTTTGCTTGTGTAGCCGCGAATTATATTCGCCGGGGTTTCATTATATTAACTTATTGATAATCTCATTCTAACGGAAAACCACCATATTTTGCAATTATTTGATCAACATCTTCCATAATCTTAATAGTCTCCGATATAATGGAAATAATATTTTGATAATGGCTAATATCATCAAAATTTAACTCTCTCCCTTTTCTGTCTTTTAGCCATTTTTGACAAACTTGATAACCTCCAATATAAAAATTCCAAATTTGCTGCGTAACTTGATCAAAATACTGTTCAGAATTTATCCAAATTTGTTGATGATTTTCATGATATTTGACTTGTTCCACAATGTTAGAACCAGGAATAGGATAAGTAGAAATTTCTGTTCCTGTTGCTTGCATTAAATGGTATTTAACCAGTTTATCACCTTTGGTAACTAACTCCCAAAAAAGTGCAGAATTAGAAGTTAAAGGAATACGAGGAAAATCAATCTTTAAAAATTCGGCGTAACGTTGACGGTAAATAGGAGAATGCAAGATAGCATAAATGTAATTAAAAATATCCTCTGGTGCAAAGGTTTTAGTTTTATCTCCTTTTCCGTCAACAATAAATTTTAAATCTAGTTTTTGGGAAAATTCAGTAATAAATTCTGGTGATAAATTCGGTTTACGTCCTCCAGGTGCATTAGTGGGGATAGAATCAAATAAAGTTGGGGTATTTGTTGGGTAAAGGTAAAGAGGAAAAATATTAACTCCACCTCTTCTAAAAATATTAGTATCAATAGGTTGGTTCGCAACTGATACCAAAGACCAGATAAAATCATTTACAGCAATTCCTTGACGACCTAAACCTAAACATAAATTATCTTTTCTAAAAACATGATCAAGTAATTCTCGTCTCGGTCTATCCATTATTAGATCACTATAATAACAGTAACGCCAATCGAAAGGGCGATATAAACAACTAATTATTTTATCTTTCCATTGATTATCTAAGCGAATTAATTGACGAACTTTATCTAATCGCCAATCTAGATGATCATGAATATTATATTTATTGCTATAGTCTTCATTAGATAAATTAGTTTCTCGCATTTCTCTAAATTTTTGAGTAATGCTTTCTTCATCAAAATCAATAGCAAAATGATCTCGATGGGTTTTGATACCAGCAGTATTGACTAGCATGATATCAATAACTTTCCATCCTTGTTCATACTCTGATGATAAACTGGTGTTTTGAGGGTTAAATAAATAAAATTTAGCTTCAGGTTTGACAATTTTCCAATCAGTTGAACTAAGATCATTTTCCGCTAACCAATGATATTTACCACCAACTAACTCTTTATTTTCATAAACCTCTCTCATACCCCATAAATCAGCATGATAAACCGTTGCTAACTTTTGCTGACTATTTTCATATTTAATAAAAATACTGATTGCTACACCTTGCTGAATATCAAAAACATTTTTATCCGGTGAACCATCAGGACAAACTTCTTTTTTCTTACTATTACCATGTAAATCTAAAACATAAATTTCATCAAAAGTTTGCATCAAATTTTGACGCATTCCCCGAAAAGTGGGATTATCTAAATAACCATGATTCGTAATTAAAGCCACAATACCATAACCTGTTTCGGAAACTCGATGTTGAGCAAAACGGATAAACTTTACATAATCATCTAATAATCCTTTGGGGTTTCTTTCTCCTAAAGGTTTTCCGTCTACTTGATAATAATCCCTAACTAATCCCACAATCCAAGGGTCGGTATTTATAGATTCATAAGAATAAGGAGGATTTCCTAAAATTACCATTACAGGAACATCTTGTTTTATATCCTTTGCGGCTTCTGCTTCATCTCTAATCCTGTTCATAAAACCATCAGCAGCAGGAATCTGAAAAGCCTCTTGTAATGTATTAGTTAAATAAATCCTTAACCGTTCCTCAGAACTAAAATCATAACCCAATTCTTGTAACTGTAAACCTAACTTCATATGTGCTACAGTATAAGGTGCCATCAACAATTCAAAACCAAATAACCGGGGTAATAAATGTTGACTCACATAACTTGACCACATTCCCTTTTGAGATTTAAACTTATCATAAATAAAATCAATTACACTGTGCATAAAAGTTCCCGTACCCACCGCAGGATCTAAAATCAAAACCTGATGGGTTTCTATAATTCCCTCCCCTTTAGGATTGGGAATTTTAATCTTTTTAGAATCTGCTAAACCTTTACTAATATTAAATTTATGTTTGAGAATATAATCTACACTTTTAACAATATAATTAACCACAGGTTCAGGAGTATAATAAACCCCTCTTGATTCTCGCATTTTGGGATCATATTCTGCTAAAAATGTCTCATAAAAATGCACAACAGGATCTTCTGTGCGAGTCCGTTTACCAAAATTTTTGAGAATTTCCGCCATTTCCGTTTGTTGGAGAATACGCGCTAAATTATCTACAGCCCAACTAATTCTATCATCTAAATCAGGTCCGGCTATTTGTCCAAAAATACTTCTTAAAAAAGGGTTAGTTTTCGGTAATTTAAACGCTGCTGTTTCCCGTGAAAAAGTCTGAACATTATCAGTATTACACCGCGCTGCAAATAAACCATAACAAATAGTTTGGGCGTACATATCCGCAAATTGTTCAACGGTTAAATCCTTAATTAATACTCGTTGAAACGATTCCAACTGTTCCCGTAAAGTTCCCCCTTTATCCACATCATGCAACGCAGTTTTAATTGCATCTCTCATCAATTGAGCTAAACTAGCCATAGGTTTAGCTAAATCCTTGGGTGTCGTGATTTGGGGAACTTTAGCTAATAAAAATTGCTGCAAAAGTTGGTCAACTTCCTGTATTCCTTGTTTATCAACTTTGATTTTTTTGTGTTTATCAATAGTTCCTAAAGAAGCAGATAATTTTAACTCACCCTGAACATACCAACGAAACTCCAAATAATCAGTTAAAATCAAATTACCTAAAGCCGCAAAATAACGCCCCATTTGAGCAGTTTTTTCTACTTTCTGGAGAGAAATACCAATATCTTTAGCTTCAATATTTCCAACTTCCAAAACACCATTGTTGATCACAAAATCTGGCGCACCGCAAGCGATTCTTTTCGGTTCATTAATAGCTTGAATACCAGAATCTAAAGACTCCATTAACTTCTTCAAAGCCGGACGATAACTATGTTCAGTAGCATTTTGTCCTTGGTAAACTTGATTAACTTCCTGAAAATAAACTTGTAAATAATTCATAATTTAACCACACCCCTTAAAAACCCTGCTTCTCTTACTTTGCGCCTTTGCGCCTTTGCGTGAGCTAAAATTTAACTATAGATATTAATTAGAGTAATTATAAATTAAATCTATCTTGCCACGAAGACAAAATCAGCAAAATCACCAAGACATTGATACAATTTGAGGTTAGTCATCTGCACCGGGAAGATTTTTCCCATTCCCACAACCCTAGATACATGAAAAAAATCCAGATTCTCAATCCCTGATATATCAAGCTTCCGTATAATAATTGAAGTAGCTAGACAACAGAAGACACCAATTACAAAACCGACTCTGCTATTCTCTCTCCAACGTCACCCTGTAGAGATAATCTAGAAATTATCCCTATAAGCTAAATTTTGGCAGACAATAACAATCGTGGCAGGTTAATTTTAGCGGGTCAATTTACAACATCCACAACGGGAGAACAGCAAAATCTATGAGTAGAATCGAAACCCGCACCGAACCGATGGTGCTAAATATGGGTCCTCATCACCCATCAATGCACGGAGTTTTGCGTTTAATTATGACCTTAGATGGTGAAGATGTCGTTGACTGTGAACCAGTTATTGGCTATCTACACCGAGGAATGGAGAAAATTGCCGAAAACCGTTCTACAATCATGTATGTCCCCTACGTCAGCCGTTGGGACTACGCTGCGGGGATGTTTAATGAAGCGGTGACAGTCAACGCACCGGAAAAATTAGCGGGTATTACCGTACCCAAACGCGCCAGCTATATTCGCGTGATTATGCTGGAACTCAACCGCATTGCTAACCACCTCCTATGGTTTGGTCCATTCTTGGCTGACGTTGGCGCGCAAACACCCTTTTTCTACCAATTCCGGGAACGGGAAATGATTTATGATCTGTGGGAAGCCGCCACAGGCTACCGCATGGTTAATCACAATTATTTCCGTGTTGGTGGTGTGGCCGTTGACTTACCCTATGGTTGGGTAGATAAGTGTTTAGATTTTTGTGATTACTTTATCCCCAAAGTTGATGAGTATGAACGCTTAGTTACCAATAACCCCATTTTCCGCCGCCGTATTGAAGGTCTGGGAACTATTACCCGTGAAGAAGCTATTAATTGGGGGCTTTCTGGTCCAATGTTACGGGCTTCTGGGGTAAAATGGGATTTACGGAAAGTTGACCACTATGAATGTTACGATGATTTTGATTGGGATGTTCAGTGGGAAACTGTAGGCGATTGTCTTGCTCGTTACATGGTACGGATGCGAGAAATGCGCGAATCTGTTAAAATCATTCGCCAAGCGATCGCTGGATTACCCGGTGGACCCTACGAAAACCTAGAAGCCAAGCGGTTAATGGCTGGGAAAAAATCTGAATGGGATGCTTTTGATTACCAGTTCGTGGCTAAAAAAGTTGCTCCCACTTTTAAAGTTCCTAAAGGTGAAATCTACTCCCGTGTCGAAAGTGGTAAGGGAGAATTAGGGATTTATTTAGTTGGTGATAATAATGTTTTCCCCTGGCGCTGGAAAATCCGCGCCGCAGACTTCAACAACTTACAAATTCTACCTCATTTACTGCGAGGAATGAAGGTTGCAGATATCGTTGTTATTCTCGGTAGTATAGACGTAATTATGGGTTCTGTTGATAGGTAATCAATCGTGATACTCCAGGAATTAAATGTGTACTTTCTGGAATCCTTGTAGAGACATTGTGACATACTCCACACACTCCCCCTTCGGGTGAGTGTGGGCTTCTCAGCGACTCTTCTATGAAGACATTGACTGAGCTTTAAGACCGTGTGTCCCACGGTTCTTGATATTAATTGAACCATTCAAATCCCGGCACAAACTGACCTTACAGTTAGGGCAATTGTGCGTTCTTTGGGATAGCGGCTTTTTAACTTTGTTACCACAACTAGAGCATTCTTGGCTTGTTCCGTTTGGATTTACAGCGATTACTTTCAGCCCAG